>CAILCX010000018.1 GCA_903832775.1 uncultured Methylobacter sp.
GTAAAACAATATTTTAAATTCAAAAAAGGTTTTTTAAATGAAAAATAAATTATCGAAAGTGTTGTGTTTAACAGCTCTTATTGGGCTTTGGGGTGGGGAAGCTGCCTATGCTCAGGGTGGACATTCCCAAAATTCATCGACTAATGCCGAGCAAATCCAGTCCCAAAATACACGCCACAAAACACCGCATGCTGATCGCAAGACTGCCGCACTCCGGCTAAGAAAGGCACATGAGCAACAACATCAACAACATTTGGCTACTAGTGCCCTGCATAAGCATGGTTACACTGGACGTGGTAAGAGAGGTGGAAAATGAATTTAAATCAATCAATCAGACAAATTTTACTGGCGTGTGCTACGGCGGCTTTCGCGGCAAGTTCATTAGCCGCTGTTGGCATCCAAAATCCACCGCCAGGACCGGGCATGGTGCCCGATTATTTCGGTGTGACCGGCAACTACGCTAACAGTCCGCAACCGGTTTTGGCCACAATTACGATTACTGATTCGGCTGGTACTGGCGCCGTTGCTGCGGCATCGACTTATGATTACAACTCGCTTAATCCTGGCGCCTATACCGGCGGCATTACTGATGTTAAAATTCTCAAGGGCGGCTCTAGCTACTCTGCCGATACCGTTGTGACTATCAATGGTGGCGTGGGCGCAGGCAAGAGTGACGGCCATGATGGCATCATTCCGCTGACGGTAACGCCAATAATTGTTAATGGTGTCATCGTGGCTATTTCGGAATTCACGCCCTTTGAACTGGATGCCAATGGCCTGCCTACCACTCAACCTAATGCGAAGTACATTGGTAACTTATCCACGCCGCTAACGCATTTGGGTACAGGCTTTACGGTCCCTATGACCGGAACCGGCCTGAAGAAGTTCGTTGATCTGTTGCCGGGTATTCCAGGCGTTTCTTCTTATGCCTCGGCATCTAATGGTTACCATGCGACGACCGGTGCCAACAACCTTGGTCAGTCACTGCCCTTGGCGATTGCCGATACAACTACGTTTCCTGGCTCTGATTATTATGAAATCGCCGAAACAGAGTATACCCAACAGTTACATACTGGTTTGCCCGCGACGCATTTACGTGGCTATAAACAGTTAAATGTACCGGCGGGTAGTCCATCAGCCAGCAATCAGTACCTGGGTCCTATCATTATTGCCCAGAAAGACCGTCCGGTCCGCGTCAAACTGGTTAACCAACTGTCAACCGGGGCGGCAGGTAAACTGCAGTTACCCGTTGACCATACCTACATGGGCGCAACCGGCGGTACCGATACCGACAACCGCACTGCCTTGCATTTGCACGGTGGCAACACACCCTGGATCAGTGACGGCTTACCACGCGAATGGATCAAACCCGCGGGTGAAACGGGCCCCAATAAGGGCGTAAGTGCTACCAATGTTCCGGACATGTATTTTGTCGCGGGCGCGGTTGTGTCGGCCTGTTCTGCGACAGTGACCGCGAACTGCTCGTTACCGTCAGGTCAAGTTCAAGCTAAACTGCCATCGGGTGCCACAACTGATCCAGGCAATGGCGCGCTGACCTATTTCTTCACCAATGAGCAAAGTGCTCGCATGATGTTTTACCATGATCATGCCGAAGGTATCACACGTCTGAATGTTTATGACGGTATGGCGGCTGGCTATTTGATTCAGGATCCAACCGAGCAGGCCATGGTAACCGGCGGTACCGTTGTCACCGGCACTGGCACCAATACAGTGACCTCGACCTACGTTGCTGGAACATTGCCACCCATTCAAGACACCATTCCCCTGGTTATTCAGGAAAAAACCTTCGTACCTGACAATACCAAGCCGGTATTGAACTTCTATGGCCCGTTCGCCTCCCAATTGAATTCTTCGGATCCAACCTGGAACTGGGGTAGCGGCGTGGCGGCTACCGGTGCTAACGGTAACGGCGACCTGTGGGTTCCGCATGTTTACATGCCCAACCAAAATCCCGGTGATGTTTCCGGTGCCAACAGTTTCGGTCGTTGGGATTACGGCCCATGGTTCTGGCCTCCGTTCACTGGCATCGTACACGATGCGGTTGCTAACCCTTATTATGATCCAGCGTGTATTTCTTCAGTAGATAACTATTGCGAAGGACCGACCATACCCGGCACCCCGAATGGTAATAGCTATACGGCAAATACCTTGCCTGCCGGCTATGACAAAACGCTTTTAACCTTAGGACAACCAACCGGTACACCGGAAGCGTTCAATGATACACCGCTGGTTAACGGTACCGCTTATCCGGTACTGAAGGTCGATCCCAAGCAATATCGTTTACGTATTTTGAGTGTGGGTAACGATCGAATACTTAACCTGGCACTGGTTGTGGCGGCGAGTAATCGCACGCCAAACACCGCTGAGCAAACCGCTGCCCCTGCGCAAAACACTACTGTGCTGTGCGATGGCACCACGGAGGTAGATCGGACCTTGTGTACGGAAGCCAGAATGGTACCGTTTAATAAAACCCAACATGCGATTTCAAAGTTTCCTGACTGGTGGTATACCCCGCAAAAAGGTGGCGTAACCTTCGACGGCCGTCCATCCGGTGTTTTTGATCCGAAGACTCGTGGCCCCGCCATGGTTCAGATTGGTACTGACGGCGGCTTTTTGTCTTCGCCGGTGGTTATCAAAAACCAGCCGGTTAACTTCGAGTACAACCTGAAAAACATTGTTGTGACTAACGTCAAGGAACATGCCTTGTTGCTCGGCCCTGCCGAACGCGCTGATGTTGTGGTTGATTTTACCAACTTTGCTGGCGCTACCTTATTGATGTATAACGATTCACCAGCACCAATGCCGGCATTTGATTTACGGTTGGATTACTTTACCGGCAATTATGACAACACTGACACCGGTGGTGCTTTCTCAACGTTGCCCGGCTACGGACCTAACACCCGTACCATTATGCAGATTCAGGTGAGCAGCGATACCAGCAAAGGCGGTAAGATTGCCGCGTCTACCCATCAGGATGATATCGGTACCATTGACCTGAACAGCCTGACAACGGCTGTGCAAACCGCGTTCAGAACCAGCCAGGAGCCGATTATCGTGCCACAGGCCGCTTACAACGCGACTTATAATGCGGGTGTTGCCGACAGTACCATAACCAGTAATACCAATCATAACCTGGCATTAATTCAGGATTATGCGCTGAACTTTACACCTTATACCAGCCCTGCTACCAGTGGTGATGTCACTGCACCGGTATTGATGGATATGCAACCTAAAACCATCATCGAAGACTGGACCCGTGAATATGGCCGAATGAATGCGCTGCTGGGTGTGGAATTGCCTAAAACCAGTGCAACCATCAATACCGCATTGCCCTTGGCTTATATCGACCCGCCAACTGAGCTGGTTAAAATATCACCCAATGATGATTCGGCAGTGGGTGCTAATCCGCTGACAGATGGTACCCAGTTATGGAGAATTACGCACAACGGTGTTGACTCTCATGCCATGCATTTTCATCTGTTCCATGTTCAAATCGTCAACCGGGTCGGCTGGGACGGAACCATCCGTCAAACAGAACCCAACGAACTGGGCTGGAAAGATACCGTACGCATGAACCCACTGGAAGACGTCGTGGTTGCCCTGCGCCCCAGAGTGATGAAAGCGCTACCGTTCAAGATGCCAAATAGTCACCATGCGTTGGATCCGTCCCGGGCAAAAGGCAGTACCAATGACTTTTTCAACCTTGATCCAATGACCGGTAATGCCTCTACAGTTAACAACGTTGATACCAACTACGGTTGGGAATATATCTGGCACTGCCATATTCTGGGTCATGAAGAGAACGACATGATGCGCTCTATCGCTGTCGCACAAACACCCGAAGCGCCTAGCGCGGTAACGGCAGCGCCGGTCAACGGTGGTATTAATGTGTCCTGGAAGGACAACTCGGTTATCTCTAACTGGGTTACCATTCAACGGGCTTTGGATAGTGCGTTCACTAAAGGCCTGACAACATTGAATGTGGCTGAAGCGGAATGTGCGCTTCAAACCGGCTGTGCACGTAGCTATATTGATAAATCGGCGGTTACTCAGCAACAAACGGTCTATTACCGGGTTATGTCCAACAACACCGTTGGTTCGGGTGATACCCATAATATACTGCCGGCTACCTTGCTGCCTGCAGCTGGCAACGGGCGGGGTACTCCACCAACAGCCGGTTTGTCAGGGTATGACAACGTTACGACCGAATCGGGCTTTTCTGGTACAACCGCGAATGTACTGATGCTGTCACCCAATGTGTTGGCTTTTGGCAAAGTTCAGTTGCTTTCAGCCAGTGCGGCACAAGAAGTGACGGTGACCAACACCACTAATGCGAATCTGCCCTTTACGGCGCCAACGTTCTGTACGACTGCATCGGGTTCTTGCACAAGTACCGGCGCACCGGCGATGTATTCGGTAACGCATAATTGCGGTAACACCGTAGTGAAGGGCTCAAGCTGCATCCTCAGCGTCAAACTGACGCCAACGGGTACCGCTGCGGCTAACGGTACCGCGAGAAATGCATTTCTGAGAGCAACCGGCTTCGGCACTGTGTCATTATCGGGCACAGCGGTTAACCCGGCAGCAACCGCCTTATCGGCAACCACCGCGTTTGGAAACGTGCAAGTCGGTAGTACCAGTACTGCACAAACCGTAACCTTAACCAATACCGGTGTCGGTCCGCTGTCCTATAGTAGAGCAACACTGGCTGGAACCAATCCAACCAACTATGTACTGGGCGCTAACACTTGTGTGTCACCGCTGGCAGTAGGCGCAAGGTGTACCATTCAGGTGAGTGCGAAACCGAGTACAATTGGCGCTCGTCCTGCGACTCTGGTTATCGTCGACGGTGCTGGCACTCAAAACGTAGCGCTGACTGCAACCGGTGTCGTACCGACACCGTCTTTGGGAACCGGCGTATATAGTTTCGGTACCGTGACTGGCGTTAAAACCAATACCTTTACTCTAAGTAACACTGGTACTAGTGCTGCACCATACGTCATTGGTTCAATTACAGTCGCCAAAACTGGAACGGGACCGGGTGCCTACTCAGTATTCGGTGGAACGTGTGCAGCTAATCAAACGCTGGCAGTAGGCAGAACCTGTACGGTTATTGTTCAATTTGTTCCATCAACCAATAACACGACCAAAGGCATAACCAGCGCTACGCTTACCGTTACCGGAACAGGTGTGGGTGTTGCAACCACCTATACTGCAACCCGCGGTATGACTGGTACGTTTTAACCATCGGGCAATCCGCCACCACTTAAACAGTTGGCTTGACAAAACATCGCCAAGCCAATTTTCTTTACATAACCCAGATCAATAGAACAACTGTTGATTGAATAAAAACCCGGTCGGGTGAGATTCCCGACCCTTTTTTAGATGTCACTGAATTTTTTAGTGCAATCTAAAAAAGGGAAGTGCGCATAAAGTAGAACAAGAGCGAAATCTATTGTGCTTCTAATGGTTATGATTGTGCCATTGGACTCTAACTACAGAGCCTTAATCTCGTAACCCAAATTAATGTTAGTAGGTTGAGTCACCTAATAACCAGGCACGCAAAGCTCAAGACATATGCGTTTTAACTATAAAAATAACTTATTACAATGATGAATTCTTCTTTACTCAGTTGGACATCTAATACCATCAACTCATCGGTGAATACTTTTATGGCACCCTATGATTTGCAAATACAAATCAGCAACTTAGAGGAATTGCCAGCGTTACCGGGTAATGCAGTCCGTATTTTGCAATTAGCCTCTGACCCGACAGCCGATGCAGAAAAACTGGCCGATATTATTGAGCTGGACCCCTTATTAACTGCGCAAATTATTCGCTGGGCCAGTTCATCGCTTTACGCCTATTCCGGGAAGATAAGCAGTGTTCGGGATGCGATTAATCGAGTACTGGGCTTCGATGTCGTGTTTAATCTGGCACTTTGCATGTCGACTATCGCTCCTTTAAAAGCACCTAAAGACGGGCCTATTGGTACACGTTCATTTTGGATTCATGCTATGGCCAGTTCGCGATTAATGCCTTTACTTAACAGCCAAATGCCTCTTGAAAACAGGCTTCAGGATTCAGAGGTATTCCTGGCCGGGTTGCTACATAATATTGGTTATCCGTTATTGGGGGATCAGTTTTCAGAGGAGTTTAATTGTCTTAATAAATTAATTGCAGCCAATCCATCCTTATCTGTTGTAGCGCTGGAACGATTTTCCTTAGGTGTTAGCCATAATGTGTTAGGAGCCTGGCTTATGAAAAGCTGGAGAATGCCCAGTCCAATTGTTGACGTGGTCTATCATCACCATAATACAAATTATCGGGGCGAGAATTATCGATTAAATTTGCTGACCTACCTTAATGATTGCCTGTTGGGACAGGTGGGTATTGGTAATGGAAAAAACCAATCCTATTCAGAGGAGCTTTTAGGGCTATTAAATTTACCCGCCACGATTATTGATTATTCGCTTGATAGGCTTGGCGAGATGTTGGAAGATATTTTTGTTAAGGTGGATAGTGTAATAGGGTGAATTTAGATAAAAATACGAGATAAATTTAGTCCTTGAATTTGTGACTTTTTGTTAAATATTTTTTGATTATTTACTTATGAATCTGGCAAGAATGTTAACTCATTTAAGGATGCCGCTCAAAAAGGTTTAAATCTGGCTAAGCTTCTTTATCTTAGATAAAATGAGCTATTTTATTTATAAGCGGTTTAAATCCGAATTATAATAAGGTTCATATCCACTAATAGAGATTAGCAAGTTTTTTAACGCGGATTCCTTCCGCATGTTTCAACTTTTATGAGGTTACAATGGCGATGCAAAAGAAATGGAACGGGCTGGCGACGTTGTTAATAGGCTTTACTTTATTACCGGTCGCGAATGCTAAAGAAGCACCGGCACTCAAACATGCTAAAGCAGCAGAACAAAGTGCTCCGACTGCAACAGACAAATCTGACAAAAAATCAATCAGCTATGGTGTCGGTGTCGACATCGGTCGTAATTTCAAGCGACTTGGACTGGATCTCGACCTTGATGTGCTCAGTAAAGGCCTGAAAGACGCCAGTACTGGTAAAAAACTCGACCTTACCGAGGACGAGTTACGCACCATCATGAGTAATTATCAAAATGAACTCAAGCAAAAACAAATTCTTGCGCTTAAAACTATAGGTGATTCCAATCAAAAAGAGGGTGACACATTTCTGGCTGAAAACGGCAAAAAAGAAGGTGTGGTCAGTTTGCCTAGCGGTTTGCAATACAAGATTCTTACTAAGGGTACAGGTAAAATACCCGGTGCTGAAGATACTGTGACCTGTAATTACCGTGGAACTCTGCTTAATGGTACTGTTTTTGACAGTTCTTACCAAACCGGAAAACCGGCCATGTTCAAAGTTTCAGGCGTAATCCCCGGCTGGCAAGAAGCGTTGAAACTGATGCCGGTAGGTTCTAAATGGCAAATTTTTATTCCTTCCCAGATGGCTTATGGTCAGCGTGGTGCGGGGCGTGATATCGGTCCTAATGCTATGCTGACATTTGAAGTTGAGTTACTGGAAATTCAGGCTGCTGAAGCAAAACCGGCTGCTCACTAAATCAGGTTTAAAGCCTGATAATTTAATTCCCTCCCTAGTATTATCAATTGGCTATTGATTACTATGCGTTAAATGTCAAGGACTTCTGAAACTCAGGTTGCAGCGTTTGATCACTGACTCTGAATTCCAGAAGTTCACTCTCAAATGACAAGCTAATTTTGTTAATTTTGAATAAATAGACAAATCCTAAGTTCAACTTATTTGGAGCTCCACATGATTTCACCATTTACCTATTTTCCTGGAGCTGGTCGGGGATTTCAAAGGCTTGTATCAAACTGCTGGCTACTTTGTCTGTTCTTGCTTAGCTTGGCATCAGTTGGGCATGCCGAACCGTCAGCTGCAAACAACGCTGAAGTTGAAATGGGCAGAAAGATTTATATGGAAGGCATGCGGCCTTCCGGCGAGTCTTTAAAGGGTATGCGTCAAAGCAGTGTTCAAGTTGAAGGCGCTACAGCCGCCTGCGAGACTTGTCATCGACGCAGCGGCATGGGAAGTCTTGAAGGCAATATTGTGGTAATGCCCATCACCGGTCGGTTTCTATTCGCAACTGCAGAAAATCGTCCGTTAGCTTTGGTTGATCCGCGTGAAGCCAAAAACGTAACTCGAGCCCATGCACCCTATAATGATGAGTCTCTAGGTAAGGCAATTCGTGAAGGAATTAATGTGAGTGGCGCTAAAATGAGTCCGCTTATGCCGCAATATGCTTTGACCGATGTTGAAATTAAAGCCGTGTCTTCATATTTAAAACAACTGTCGTCAGATTTATCTCCAGGTGTCGGTGAGAGCTCGTTACGATTTGCGACTATCGTTACACCCGGTGTAGACCCGCAAAAGAGCAAAGTTATGGAGGACATGATGCGCAGAGCCTTTGAGCAGCGTAACGCTAGCCAGCAAACTTATTCGGGTCGTATGCGCTCGCCACTGGATCTTTTGCCACGAACTTTACGTAATTGGGAGTTGACGGTCTGGGTCTTGGAAGGAGCTCCAGAAACTTGGGCTGCACAATTAGCTGAAAAATATCGCAGCGAGCCAGTGTTTGCCGTGATTTCAGGGGTGTCGACAACAACTTGGGCGCCGGTACATAACTTTTGTCAGCAGGAAAAATTACCCTGCATGTTTCCCAGTGTTGCTTTGCCGCCGGTTGAAACGGGGTATTATCCCCTCTATTTCTCGCGTGGAGTGACACTGGAAGCAGAAGTACTTGCCAAGCATTTGCGCAGTGAGGATAAATCAGTGCCCAAACGTCTAGTCCAATTTTATCGCGACGATGAAGTGGGGCGAGGTGCTGCTAAAGCTTTGACAGACGCTTTAAAAGACTTTGATATTAAAATTGAGAACAGGGCGCTTGACGATAAAGATTTAGCACATTTGAAAAATACCTTGAAAGATATTTCCAGTAAAGATGCTGTGATGTTGTGGTTGCAGTCTGCTGATTTAACAGCAGTGAGCAAAGCTGCACCAAAACAGGTGCCGGCTGTAGCTTATGTTTCCGGTTTTTTGGCTGCCGAAAACTATAGTTTTATTTCTAAAGCTTGGAAACCGAATGTTCGGGTGGTTTATCCTTATGAGTTAGGTGCAAAACGTGAAAAAAACCAGCAGATGATGAAGGGTTGGTTAAAAACCTGGCAACTGCCCTTGGTTGACGAGGCGTTTCAAAGTGAAGTCTTTTTCAATGTGTTGTTCTTGACGGATCTTAGCTCACAAATGTTGGATAATTTGTTTCGTGATCACTTGATTGAGCGTGCTGAGGATATGTTGAGTTTTGGTTCGAATGTGTCGGCTTATCCATTTTTAGGCTTATCGCGCGGACAACGTTTTGCTTCCAAGGGTGCCTATATTGCGCGCTTTGGTAAGGATGGCAAGTTGGGAGCTGATTCTGAGTGGTTGGTGCCTTAAGTTTATTTGGCTCTTTGGGTGCATGACGCATTGCTTATACACCCTAACAAATAGACGTCGCACTCATGCATTCTAAAATATTCGTGCATAAATGGTTATGATCCTGAGCCTTTAGGGTTTTTTGAGATATAAGTAAAATGTCACGCTAACAAGTTCCAATTCGTGTTTCGACGTCAGAGCGCGGAATGGATAATATATTTAATACAGATAAATAATATGACTGATAACGATCAAATTTTGGGGTTAATAAATCTGCGGAAAAGCTTAATCCTGTCCGCTTTTATTATTGCTTTTTCATTGGTAAGGCCGGTGTTAGCTGAAGAATCAATTAATATGGAGCATAAGCCAGACGCGCCCTCCTTCACTCGTTCAACAGCGACCTATAATGTACCGGATGTTGCCGTGATTCGTCAGGATGGAAAAAAATTATCTTTTATTAAAGAATTAGATGACGGCCGTCCAGTGGTTATGAGTTTTGTTTTTGTATCGTGTTCAGCCATCTGTCCTATGCTGACTCATGTCATGTCCAAGTTACAAACTAAGTTAGACCAAGAAAAACAACAAGCTCATTTAATATCAATCTCAATTGATCCAGAAAGTGATACGCCAGCTAAATTAACCGAATACGCAAAAAAATTCGGCGCAGAACCTGGTTGGGATTTCTATACGGGGACTAGGGCAGTTAGTCTGTCGCTACAAAAAGCCTTCAATACTTATCGTGGAGATAAAATGAATCATACGGCCGTCATTTTGATGCGTTCCAAACCAGGTCAACCCTGGTTGCGTGTTGAAGGATTTTTAAGTGCGGATGCGGTTTTCCAGGAATACAGTGCACTAAGTCGATAGCAATAAAAATATAACAACAGGATGGGGATTTCCCCATCCAACTCCAATTAATTTTTTGCCCTCCCTGCTTTTTTCATCACACTGTAACAATAAAAGAGTATTTTATTGTTACATTCACAATTTTTACTTTTAATTCTGATTTATTTGCGCTTTTTTTAATTGTTTTACTTTAATAATTCAAAAATTCTGCCATACTTAAATTAAAGTCAAAGGTAGCTTTAACTTAGGTGCCTTTGTTTTCTGAAAAAGAACTAAATAAACCAAAGTCCATTACTTTCTTCTTGTGAAAATAGTATGTTGCATAAAGCATTGAAAGAAAAGACCATTATTATTGCAGAGACCAATGAATCCTCAGTCGCAAGGTTAACGACTGAATTACAGGATAAGGGGTTTTTCAATTTTGAATTTGCTGTCAATGGTGGTGAAATTTTTAAAATTGCCAGAAAATATTACGAAACCCCCGAAAAACTTGGTTTGATAATTGTAAGTAATGAACTGCCCGGTTGTCAGGTGAATGATTTACGCGTATCTTTTTCTCATGTTGATGGCGGAATATTCATTCCATTGATCATATTAATCAGTGACGGTTTTGCTGAGACTGATGTCTGTGAACATCGCGAGGATGGCCAAAACTTCTTTCATTGCCTGAAGCAAAACTATAGTTCACTTGAGCTGCTGATGGCAGTTAAGTTTTTCATTGGCTTACAAAATGAAAAATATCTTTATTACAAACAGCAAGAAAGACTTTTAACCGAATTATCTGAACGAAAGATACTGGATCAAAAACTTAAGTATCTGGTTGAACATGATGAGTTGACGGGACTAGTTAACAGAAGTACTTTGGAGCAGCGCATCCAGTTTACTTTGAGCCGTAATAGCAGTAGACACTTTTCTTTGGACAGTGTTTTATTATTTATAGATCTGGATCGGTTCAGCTTGTTTAATGAACTGGAAGGTTTCGACGTTGGTGATCGTTTACTGACTGAAGTAATCAGTTTAATCAGAAATACGATGAATAATGTAGGCGTTTTCGCCCGTATCGACTCGGATAAGTTCGGCCTTTATCTGGATAACTGTACGATTGTTCAGGCTGAAATCTGGTCAAAAAAGATTTTAACCGCTTTAGATAACTTCAGGTTCTTAATTGGGGCGATTGCTTACAACATTACCGCCTCAATCGGGATGAGTTCTTTGAACTCCTCTAAAACAATGCTTCACCCCAGAGAACTGATTACCCAAGCTCATCAGGCTTGTTGCATGGCCAAGACCTATGGTGGAAATAAGGTCTGGAAATATGACAGTGAAAATTCAGTGGTCAGGGAAAGGCATCGTGATATTTACTGGGTTCCGATTATCCGAGACGCTTTGATCAATGATCGTTTCTTTTTAGTATTTCAGCCGATAGTGAATTTAAATAATGGGGATATTTCTCATTATGAGGTTTTAATTCGCTTGAGAAGTCTGGATGGCAAAGTTATTGGACCTGCAGAGTTTATTCCAGCCGCTGAAAGAATGGGCTTGATACATGGAATAGATTTATGGGTCGTCGAAAATGCTATCGATTGTCTCGCTGCGCTACCTAACAGTTCGTCGCATATTTCATTGTCAATCAATTTGTCCAGCATTGCATTTCAGGATATGTCCTTATTGCCGACAATTAAGCAGAAACTTGTCATGACTGGTATCAGAGCGGAACGGTTGACTTTTGAGATAACCGAGACTGCAGCGGTAGAAAATTATAATCAGACCCGCTCCATGATCAATCATATTCGCGCTTTGGGTTGTCACTTTGCTTTGGATGATTTTGGTGCAGGTTTCTGCTCATTTAATTATTTAAAAACTTTCCCTGTCGATTATGTGAAAATCGACGGTCAGTTTATCTCTAATCTGGTGATTGACGAAACGGATCAAATGTTGGTGCGATCAATGCATCAGATTGCCAATAAAATGGGTAAAAAAACCATTGCTGAATTTGTTGAAAACGCTGAAACAATAAGTCTTTTAAGGAAAATAGGTGTTAATTATGGCCAGGGATATATTTTTGGGAAGCCAAGTGAGCAGCTATTAAAGAATAATGTTTTTCAAATTGATGAAATAATGGATGTAAGGAAAATAGAAAGTCGTATAAAAGTTTTTTAAGATGGCAATTGCCATCAGTTTGGCGCCGTAGTTCAGCTGCTTATCCCCAAAGCATAATATGCGTTAATTGAGAATAAGCTAAATACTAACTTATTGTTAATTATAAAAATTCTAATTAATCTTTACTTGCTTCCAGCGCTAAATAATTTCTGCTCGCCTGGCTATAGATCAGAAAGGTCTATTATCGATAGCAGTTCTTTCGGGCTAAAAGGTTTGGTCAGATAATAGTCCGCCCCCGATTTTTGTCCGATCTCAAAATCTTCCTGTTGACTGCTGGCAGTTAACATAATGATTTTACAGTTTTGCGTATCTTTCCAAGATTTGACCATTTCACAAATTTGAAAGCCATTTAATTCACCTGGCATCATCACATCAAGAATGACATAGTCAGGGTTTTGGTCGGTGATAATAGGCAAGGCTTTTTCACCGCAATCGGCCTCGAATAACTCAATCCGACTGTCAGTCAAAGTTAGTCTAAGTAAGTGCCGAATAAGACGATTATCGTCAACAATCAGGATTTTTATTTTATTTGATAGTGTCTGATTGTGCATGATCATTCCATGTTTTTATTAGCTGAAACTAGTTTTAACCACAGCGTTACAGTGGTTCCAATACCCGGCTTGCTGATAATATCTATAAGTCCCTCGTGAATATCCATGATTTCTTTTACCAGAGACATGCCAAGTCCGGTTCCCGTTATATCTCCCATGTCTTTAGCCCGCCAAAAACGAGTATAAATTTGTTTGAGATGTTCTTTGGTCATACCTATACCATGGTCCCGTATGACTATTCCTACCTCTGCCTGCTCATTAGTCTGGCGCTCTTTAATACTGAGTTCAATGTCACCAGTTTTGGAATATTTGTAGGCATTACTTAAAACATTAGTGATAACTTGTCTTAACTTGTCTGCGTCGACAAAAACCTGAAAATCACCTTTTAGCTTGTTACGTTTAATAATGCGTGGATCGCCAGGTACCATAAGATCATTGATCGCACGTTCGACAATATTCAACAAAGGTTGTTCTATAAAAACAAAATCCATGCCCAAGCGGGATTCAATGCGGGCAAGATCGAGTAATTGATTAAGTATATTGACCAAACTGGCTGATTGATGATAAATGGTCGATAAGATTTCCTGAGTGGTTTCTTTGTCATATTCTCTGGAGAGCAAAAGTTCGGAAAAACCGAACACACTCGCCATAGGAGTTCTTAATTCATGTGCTGCAGTTGCAAGAAACGCACTTTTCATTTCCGCTATTTCAGTTTCGACTGTAACATCTCGAAAATAAATAACTTTTTCAATAGTTTCATTACTCAAGAGTCGTTCGGTTCGGTTTAATATCAATATTTTTTTCGTATGCCTTGCAAGATCTTTAGTGTTATCGGAGCGTTTTAATTTGGGAAAATGACCATTTCTCGAATCAATAACATAGGTTTTTTGGTTTGCAATTGCATTGTTTGAATAAGGCGAAGTTTGGTTACATATTTGATCGAAGCATGCATCAAAAGCTTCCTCGGTTAACCCTGTCAATTTATTCAACTTAAAGCCCGTCATGGATATAAATGCAGGGTTGATGGACTGAATAAAGCCTTGTTTCGTCACGGTGACAATGCCATCCGGACTCATAGTAAAGATCGCTTCCAATTCCTGTTCACGGCGCTTTAGCTCGTCTTCCGTTTTTTTAACTAACGTGACATCAGCATGAGAACCTAACATCCTGTAAGGTAACCCTGAATTATTGCGCACCACGGCGCCGCGATCATAAATCCAGCGCCAACTGCCGTCTTTATGTTTTAATCGATGAATATTCTCGAGAAAGGGTGACTTACCCTCAACGCAAGCCGTGAGATCAGCCATGGCCAACTTTAAGTCATCCGGATGAACTCGATCTTGCCAACTGGCAAAACAATTTTCAATTTCATGATTCTCATATCCCAACATGGCTTTCCAGCGTGGGGATAAATAAACTGAATCGTTTATTAAATCCCAGTCCCATATGCCATCGGTAGTCGATGAAGCCAGTAAAGCATATCGTTCCTGACTACTATCCAAGGCCAGTTCCATCGATATTTGCTCGGTCATATCCAACATGGCTCCCGTTAAAAACCATTCTTTGGCAGAAGTTGAGGCAATATTCTTTTGGGCAAGTAATGACATCCATCGGCTATCGCCTGTTGCGCATGTCAAACGAAATTGATTACGGAGGGCCGTAGCGTTTAACTCAATCGAATTTAAATACAGAATGCAATTATCCTGTTCTTCGCTATGAATAAAATATACTAGGGATTTACCCAAGGTTTCAGCTTCCGAATATCCTGTGAGTGAGGTCCAGGCCGGATTGATGAAAGTGATAGTGTAATTTGTATCAGTCTGAAACAAGACCTCAGAGATGGTTTCTACAACATTCTTAAAGCGAAGTTCTTCGGAAAGCAAGGCGAGAGAAGCTATTTTTTTTTCATGAATGTTAATCAGTGTGCCTGAGTAACCGCTAGTATTTTTATCGCTCTCATGAGAAATATTAATTTCAAACCACCGAGATACCTCATCTTTGCAAATCAAACACAGCTCAAATTTTGGCGATGCTGTTTCAGCAAGCGCTTTATTCAAGCAATCAAAATCACTGTCGCTTATGAAGTTTTTGAGGGGTTTTCCAAGGCAGTCTTTAATATCGAACCCGGTATGACTTTGCCAGGCTTTGTTGAGGAAACTAATCACAAAATTGGTGTCGAGGGTAAAAACAATTTGTGAAATATTATCCAGTAACTTGTGGTAGCGATTTTCTGAGACCGATAAGGCTTCTACTAGGCGATACTGGATTTGAGTATGCAGTGTATTTTCAAGTTCTTCTGAAGAATTACTCACCACTTATACCTAACTTTTTCAAAAGCTCCTCTAATGTTACTACTTTAGCGTACAACGGAAAAATTTGTTGGCAGTAAAATTCCTGCTCTACTTGGGTTCTCGCTGAAGTAATATCACTAAGAATATAAACTTTAAAGCCCTTATCCGACGCAGAGCGCCCTGTCGAATCAATGCATATTGAAGTCACCGCCCCGGCAAGCACAATATTTTGAATGCCGGAATCGATTAAAAATTGCTCGAGGTTTGTATCAATAAAGGCATTTAAGCCATGCTTTCCCTGCAAGTAATTAATTCTATCGCCAAATTGCTTTAACTCGCCAATAGTCTGACTACCATTCTGACTCTTTCTGAAAGCGCCCAGCTCTTTGATGGTATTTAAAATGCCAACAGGATCTTGGTCGAGCTCTATATATTCATCAGAAAAAATGATGGGCATTGCTACAACAAGCATTTCACTTGAATTGATTTGGTCAAGGAGGTTGACGGTATTTTTGATGGTATCGTTGATTTTCAGACTTTCTTCGACAACAGAACGTAAAATGCCGTCACTTGAAAAATAGTCGTTCTGATAGCCAATCAGAACTAAAGCTGTATTTCGTGCATTCAAAGAAGATTTTGTCATGTCAGTATATTGAAAGTTTGTAAGGATCTTGACTGAATTTTAAGCAAGGACATCAAAGATTCAAAGGTCTTTTTTAACAACGATAACATAGTCAACGACCATATTCTTCAAGTGTTTGATTATAGTTAATAAAGAGGATCATTCTATTTACATAAGTGAAAAATTCTGCAGGATTCTAACTCAGAGATTTGAATGAAATAAATTCAAAATGGGCCTGTCAAATCAAATAATTTCCATCTTTTGGATATTATAATTGAAGAATAATCTTTTGTTGTTATTTTTGTATTTTTAAGGCTGTTATCTTTTGTGTATTCTTAGTATTATAGATCAGAACAATACTATTTCTGGGTACATAGATATGAGTGAACAAGCGTGGATGAGTACAAAAGAGGCTTCCATTTTATTGGGTGTTAGTCAACGTACTGTACAAAATTGGGTCGATAGCGGAAAAATAAAGTCAAGCAGGACTATGGGTGGGCATAGGCGATTAAGCAGGGAAGATGTAAAAAAGCATTTGGCTACTGTTAGGCCTTTATCGACAGGGAATGATGAAAGCCCTGAATTGGCTGCAATTGATTGTGAAAATAAACTTAGAGTTCTAATTGTTGAAGATGATTATGCTATTTTGCGTTTATGTGAATTGCAATTCAGCCACTTCAATGTTGCACATCAGCTTTTTTTAGCTACAAACGCCTATCAAGGATTAATGATGGTTGGTAAATATCAGCCACATATCATTTTCACTGATTTAAACATGCCTCACATTGATGGTTTGCATATGATTAGCGAAATCATGAAAATGCCCGATATGAAAAACACAAAGATAGTTGTGGTAACAGGAATGGAAACCAGAGATATTATTAAATTGGGCGTAATTCCGGATGGTTTAATGGTACTACCAAAACCAATCCCATTTAATACAGTAGAAACAATACTTTATCAGTTATCTAATTCGCTTAATGCTGCTTTTGAAGGCGGCTAAAGTAATCTAAAAACATACGGATGCTAAACTTTAAAAGGGTGTAAAGATACGGAATACTAGGTATTCTTGTGGCGCACGGCCAGTTACATCAAATTCACGCAGCCATTTCAAAGATAAACTCACATCCTGTTCATTGAGGCGGGGTGTGTACATAATCACTGGCCCTAAACTTGTTGCCTGAACTGCTTGGGCAACGTTTAAACCGTGAGAACTAATATCCTGGGTTACTTGCTGATAATATGAGCCTGTTACACCGATACCGATTGTACTTGTAAAGTAATGTCCTGCAGTATAATCAAAATGGAATTCATCTCCGCTTTTATAGTCAGTGGCCGGATTTATAAGATTATTCATATAACCAATATCCATTGATAATTCGTTATCGCCTGGCAAGTTCAAGGTTAATTGCAGATTATGATCGAAAGTCCAGTAGTTTCGGCCTGTATTGAAATCCCCCAATTCAAATCTACCAGTGGGGGCTACAATACCTTCAAACAGAAACGCTGTAATATTTTGCCATTTCCAGTTCAGACCGCCTGGAACAAAGTAAAAATCTCCCAATCCAACGCGATTATGATTATTACTGCCGGCGTGATCTTTCGATGCAAGTAGTCCCGGATAAAGACCAACAATAAATTGACCGCCTAGGATTTTTTGATCTGTAACATGAATGATACCCGGCATCTCCAGTAAAGAGCCGGTCTCTGTACTGGTATCCTGATAGGCGGCAAAAAAATTATTGAAATAAGTTCCCGGATCCGGAAATACGGCCATCGAAAAATCGCCATAAAAACCCGGAAGATAATTGCTACCACCGCCTTCCGTAGCTTTTGAGGCATTTGACAGCATAAGTAGTAACATGAAAACAGGGATTAACGTTATCTTCCGGTGAGTTGGCACAAAAGAGATGATCATGAAAAGACAGCAAGAGTTGAAGTTATTGCAATATAATACAATAGCCTTAAGACCATTAAAAGTCGGTTAGCCCTAATGTTTCAATTGACCTGGGCAGGCACTCTATTTTTATAAGCCTGCTAAAAATTTATATGGGCTTTTTGTTAAAGTTACGTTAAGTCTTTTGCTATGTAATGATTGGAAATAAGTTTTTTTCTATAGAAGTTCCTAGAACAGTTTCTTTACTTCGGTGGGTTTGGCTGGCTTATGTCCGCTCGGCCTTGATTCCGCTCTTGTTTGTTGAGTTGGCGCTGCTGGGTGTTTACATGTTTTCACATGCCTGGTCACGTACTGAAAACATAGTTGCAATTCAAAATTTGGCGAGCATGGAATTATCTCGTTTAGCTGAAAATCATGCTGACGCTATTGAGCACCAATTGGAAAGCGTTGCACAACTCACTGAGTTTCTTAGACAGGAAACCCAAGATGCACTTAAAAAGCCTGTTGCAAAAGACCTTGAGTCGCCTAATCGCTATGCCATAAATAACGATGGCGTACTTTATACTCATGTTAATGATGGCGGAGCGGCTGTTTTCTTTAGCGGCTTCATCAAAATTGATAAGAAAAAAAAACAAAAAATCACACAAACTGCGGCCATTGATGCAACATTGCGCCGGATTGTCGATATAAATCCACTGATAGTTCAGGCCTATTTTAATAGCTACGACTCGCTAAACAGGATCTGGCCGTATTTTGATGTCATGAGTCAATATGCACCAAAAATGGATATTCCCTCTTACAACTTCTACTACGAAGCTGATACCACACATAATCCGGAACGTAAAACACGCTGGATAGACGCCTATTTGGATCCGGCAGGTCAGGGCTGGATGGTATCTTCTATTTCACCTGTCTATAAAGGCGACTTTCTGGAAGGTGTTGTCGGCTTGGATATTACCCTCGACATTATTATCAAGCAAGTGCTTGCCTTGCCAATTCCATGGCAGGGTTTTGCTGTTCTGATTAATAAAGACGGGATGTTATTGGCGGTTCCTGAGCAGGCAGAAAAGCTGTTTGGCCTTCACGAATTAACCACGCATCGCTATGATCAGGCTATCCGACAGCAAACCTTCAAACCGGATGATTTTAATATTTATCATCGTCCCGACATGAATCAGCTAAGGCTGGCTTTGTCCGATAACAGTCAAAATTCTGCCCGGGTAGAGTTTAGCGAGCCTTATCTCGTCAACAGTAAAACCTTGCTAAGTACCGGCTGGCGTCTAGTAATATTTACCCCGGAAGCTGAGATTTTCAAGCCAATTACAACTTTAGCGATTCGCTTGACCAATATTGGTTGGTGTCTTTTGGCGGGACTTTCCTTATTTTATGTTTTGTTCTTTAGCTACTTATATCAGCGAGCCAAACGGTTAAGTAGCGAGATTTCGGAGCCGTTGCGCGGTATCCAGGCTATGGCTATTGAGATAGGCGCGGGTAATTTTATGCCGGAAATTCCTGTTTATAGGGTTAAAGAGTTTCAGTCTACCATTGAGCAAATGCTTTTGACCGGGCAACAATTACAAAGCACAGAGCAGCAATTGATTGACGCCAAAGAGCAGGCGGAACAGGCTAATTATGCCAAAGGGGCATTTTTGGCCAATATGAGCCATGAAATTCGTACGCCTTTGAATGCCATTAACGGGATGGCCGAATTAGCTCAAGACAGTAATATTGATGACAAACAGAAACATTACCTTGACCAGATTCAACTGGCATCTCAATCCTTGCTGATTATTATCAATGACATACTGGATTTTTCAAAAATTGAAGCCGGGAAAATTGAGCTCGAAGACAAGTCCTTTGACCTCGAAGCCATGTTGCAAAGTGTGGTTGATCTCTTTATACATATGATCGATTATAAGCAGTTAGAGTTATTTGTTGAGATTGACCGGGAACTGCCTCAATTTGTTTACGGAGACGTGCAGCGCATCCGGCAAGTATTGATTAACCTGGTCGGTAATGCGCTTAAATTTACCGAGCAAGGTGAAATTAGAATTAAAGTGCTTTTGGTAGAACAACAGCAGAACATCTGTTTAGTTTGTTTTTTTGTATGTGATACCGGCATAGGCATTTCTCCTGAGACTGCCGAGGGCTTGTTCCAGGCATTTACTCAGGCAGATGTTTCCATTGCACGAAAATTTGGCGGAACAGGCTTGGGTTTAGCCATTTGTCAGCAGTTGGTTGGCTTAATGGGAGGCAAAATAAGTGTTAATAGTCTTTTGAATCGTGGCTCGGATTTCGAGTTTACAATACCGTTAAGGACTGATGATAGCAGCAGACGGGCAATTTTTAACGGTATTCAATCTGAACAGAAAGTCCTGGTGGTTGATGATAATCAGAGCTCTTGCGGGATTTTGCAATATTACTTGGGCGAATGGCAATGTGAAGTTGATGCTGTGCAGTCCATTCCACAAGCACTCACTCAGCTAAAGCTCGCCTGGCAAAAAGACTTGTCTTTCGCCTTTCTTATTCTGGATTGGGGCTTATTACAAGCTGAAGGAGAAAAATTAGTTCAACTTTTAGAAAGTGTAGAATCAAAAAAACTGCCGGAGATCATTCTTCTCATTAATAGTCACTACCAGGAATCCAAACAACAGTTGCTGGGTTTAAATATTAAACCTAAAGTAATTCTTAACAAACCTGTCATGCGTTCACAACTGAAAAATGCCATTAACCCCCTTTTTCAAGTCCAGCCTCACTCGGAGAGGAATTTATCTGGGCCAAAAATTTTACTTGCAGATCTCGCCAGGCCGATTAAAAACAGAACAGTTTTATTGGTCGAGGATGTTAAGATTAATCAGCAGATAGCTAAAGAGTTTTTACAAAAAGCAGGATTGCAGGTTATGCTTGCCGAGAATGGTTTAGAAGCGGTTGAGTGGGTCAATAAAATGCACTTTGATGCAGTTTTGATGGATTTACAAATGCCCGTTATGGATGGTATTGAAGCTACCCGCCAAATTCGTCTATTACCAGGAGGTAAGGAATTACCCATCATAGCCCTGACTGCAGCGGCCATGCAACATGATCGTGAGGCTTGCCTTAATGCCGGAATGAACGACCATTTGGCCAAACCCCTTAATTCCACCCAGTTAATTAACACGTTGTTAAGCTGGATTGAACATGAATCCCAAGCCTCATCTGAAATTACCATGACTATAAATAATACAACCCAGAATCATACCGAATTGCCAGATTTTGATTTGAGAGACATTCTTGCCTTATTAGGAGATGATTATTCACAACTGTTTCATGTGTTTTGCATGTTCAAAGAAGATTTTTTCCCGATCTATGAGGAAATATGTTCTAAGTTGAGTAAGTATGAGTTCTTTGAGGCGGAACGCTTATTGCACCAATTAAAAGGAGTTGCCGGGAGTATTGGTGCAACCAAGCTTCATGCAATGTCCGAAGAGCTTGATCAGCAGCTTAAAAAGGGCAGTTTTGAGCAGGCAACTTTTAAAAAGTGGCAGGAAACTTTTAAAATTACAATGCAGATTTTAGAGGACTATTTACGTAAAAACAGTGATTAGCTTTAATGAGTGTCGATAGTGGCGGATTAGCGCCAGCGGCAAACCTTTTAGGAAAAAATCATTGTTCTAAGACCGCTGCCCCAGTTATTTTTACAGCCATGCAATACCCGGGCTTATTTGCTTTGTCCTTACTATGGTTAGATGCAATATAACGTAGCGGTCTGAGACACCACCTTAAGGGCTGACACAGCTGGGTTCTTGCAACTCTCCTTCACCAATTCCACTGGACTGTCTAACCATCGCCTGATGTAGAGCCGAATCCATTTTTCTGAAACGTGCTTGTCGATTGCTTGCATCATCAAGTCATGATCGATAGTGTCAAAGAAAGCTTTCATATCCATGTCCAGCACCCAATTATAACCCAGCAGTTACACCGGGCTTGGTTCACTGACTGGTGAGCATTTCTGCCCGGTCGGTAACCAAACGATGATGGGGGGAGGACGGTTCCAGCCTTGGCTCTACGATCATTTTGACGACCATTTGCGCCACTCGATCATTGACTGTGGGAATCCCCAAAGGGCGGATTTGCCCATCACCTTTGGGAATCAACACTTGCCTGACTGGTTGAGGAAGATAACTCCCTGAGCTCATTCGATTCCACAAGGTGTAAAGGTTTTGTCCCAGTCGGTTCTGGTACGTTTCGATGCTTTCCTTGTCTAGGCCCGACGCGCCTTTATTGGTGGCCACGCGCTTCCATGCTTCCCAGATTAACCGCTTGGGTATCTCAAATTCGGGCCGGGGATCATCCTGTTGCACAGTTGTCGCCCTCCTCAAGCCGAATAAGGCCATGCCTTCGCTCCAGCGCCATTACAGCACCTTCCTCACTACTATGCATGACTCCGCCTATGTGCTTCGCATCGATACTCAAACTCTTGCAGGGTCTCCGCTTAAGTCGCTCCCTTAACATCGAAGAACAGATTCCCAAGTTCCGTACCCGTGCCTGAACGATTGTCACGCCACCTCTATGCCGGATACCGCCAGACCGGAACTCAGGATTCTGTCTGGCTTGTCCCAGAGCATTCTAGAGACCCTGGTTTTGACATCGGTTACAATCATCGTTACTTCTTTGATGGTTCATTTGCATTCGTCTCATTCGTTCATACCTGACAGGAGTATTCCTGCCTTTTCCCATGACGCTCACCACAACCGCTCTTTACGGATGCAGCTTAGGGTGGTTTGGCATCTCCTCCTGATAGGCTACACCGAGGGACCCGCCCTCATCGCTGGTACAGCATGTCTCACAATTTCCAACTGATTTGCCTTCTTGGCACACCGACAACTATTCTGACGCAGGGGTTGCATAAGCTCCCGAAAAAGTACTATGCGGAATTCTTAGCATACAAGGTATCAGGTAACCGAAAAAAGCTTTTCACCAGTTCTATTTTTTGCTGGATAGATTGCATGGCCCAAAGAATGAGAGTTTCAATTCGCGCCAAGTTGACCCGACACCACACTTACCAGAACAGACAAGCTGGATTAAATGGCCTTATCTTTACGATTGAAAATAACAGTTGCTATAGCTAAAAAAATATATATAATAGTTAATCTTTGTTGGGTCGTTAGCTCAGCCGGTAGAGCACCGCACTTTTAATGCGATGGTCGCGCGTTCGAATCGCGCACGACCCACCACAAAGTAATTTTAAATCATCATGTTATAGAGATTTAAATATTTTTTCTGTAGTACAGCTCTTACTGTGCTACATTTTAGCTGTTTTAAGTACA
>CAILCX010000019.1 GCA_903832775.1 uncultured Methylobacter sp.
CGCACCCCAGTCGCGGAGCATACGGATAGTACGGGTGTATTCGGGATTACTGGTTACCACCATGCCGCCCTCACCGTATGCACCAAGATTCTTGCCTGGATAAAAACTAAAGCAACCCATGTCACCCAGACTACCCACTCGTCGGCCTTTGTATTCGGCACCGTGAGCTTGTGCTGCATCTTCAATTACCACCAGGTTATGTCGCTTGGCAATTTCCAGAATGGGATCCATGTCTGCTGGTTGCCCATATAGATGCACAGGCATTATGGCTTTGGTTTTTTTGGTGATTGCCGCTTCAATCTTACTAACGTCAATAGTGAAGGTACGAGGCTCAATATCGACAAACACAGGTGTCGCACCTGTGTAATAAATTGCCGCGACAGTCGCTACAAAGGTAAAGGGAACGGTTATAACTTCATCACCAGGGCCAATCCCGGCCGCAAGCAAGGCAAGATGCAAAGCACTGGTTCCGGTATTTACACCTATCCCGTATTGGGCTTGACAATAACTTGAGAACTCGTCCTCGAACGCTGCCACTTCAGTTCCCAAGGTAAATTGGCAGGATTCCAATATGCCTTGAATCGCTGTGTTAACCTCATCCTTAATACCTGCATACTGAGCTTTAAGATCGACAAAGGGTATCATGCGACTTTCCTGCCCAGGTGCATATGAATGCCATTCAGTTCTACGCAGCGTCCACGCTCATTCATTGAACGGGTCGCTGCTTCAATTAATTTTACTACGCGTAAACCCAGTGAACCGCTAGTAAGTGGCTGCTTGTTATTCTTAATACAATCCACAAAATGCTCTCCTTCGATTCGTAAGGCTTCAGTAAAGTCGAGCTTCGGCGCCCACATGTCCCCGGTACGATAGCCAACCCGCATTTCATGGATAAGTTCTGGTTTGTCTGTAAAACTGATGCCCTTGTCGTAAACCTTGATCTTTTCACTGGGCTCGACGTCGTCATAGATAATCATTTTCTTACTGCCTCCGATGAGAATCTGGCGAACTTTTACCGGAGCCAGCCAGCTTACGTTGATATGGGCAATCATTCCTGAATCATAAAACAGTGTCAGATAGGCCAGATTTTCTGGTGTACCAGGAAAGTGATTGGTACCCACAGCCGACACCGCTATGGGCTGTTCTCCCAATAAATAATCGAGAATGGTAAAGTCATGAACGGCCAAATCAGAGATCACATTGACATCACGCTGAAACAAACCCAGATTGATGCGTGTGGAATCGTAGTAAAGAATTTCACCGATTTCACCGGTCTTTACCATATCTCCCATTCGGCGCACTGCACCGGTATAAATAAAGGTATGATCAACAATCAAGATGAGTTTACGCTTTTCAGCTTCCTCAACCAGCTTGCGTGCCTGCTCTGAGGTTTCTGCCATTGGTTTTTCCAGCCACAAATGCTTGCCGGCCTTAAGGGCTGCCATTCCCAACTCGAAGTGAGTACTGACGGGTGTCGCTACCGCAATAGCATCAATGTCTTTATTCTCGAGCAAATCCTGAAAGCGTCTAGTGGTCTTTATTCCAGGATAGCGTTTTTGAACAATTTCAAGTTTTTTAATATCAAGATCAGCCACATTGGTAACAGAAATCCCTGGTGTTTCCGCGAAATTTCTTACCAAATTTGGCCCCCAGTAGCCATAACCTATAACACCTATTTTAATCATAATATTTACTTTTATTATATTGATAAAAATTTAATTTTCTTTCAGCGTTCGCCTTGATGGCGTTGATGAAAAAAGACCAGTTGTATACCATTTTTAGCCAAGTATTTTTTTCGTTTGATACCCAATAAAGTCATTAAGCCAGAGAACATAAACTATAAATTTCTTCAGACCGGAACACTAGCAACGCTGCCAGGAACAATTAGCACTTCTACCGATTTAGAATGACAACGCATCTCAATCAAAACTCTCCGGATTAATTGTTAAAGCCACAAAAAAATTTATTTTTTGTACAATTTTTTACAAATAATAGATTGATTTACCTTGACTAAATATTATCAATATTTTATCGACTTTGCATATACGTAAAAATACGTATTTTCAATAAATATTGAATTAATTTTATTTAAAGTTAACTTTAAAACCAACTTGACTTAGATGAGATAAAGTTAAATAAATGCGAATACAATATAATTAAAAATATAGGTAGTTATACTAATTGCAATCATGAGCCAAGCAAGTAACAATGAGCATAAATTAACATTAACATCTGATAGTAAAGGATTACGAATATTTTTGTTTCAAAAATATAAGCTGAAAAAATATCAGTTCAATTGAGATAGTGCATTAAAGTTAATACTTAACTGCTTGTTTCATTGAAAATAAATGACAATAATTTATTTAACATTTCTCAATAATTTATTTACGTAATTTTTGTAAAAATTGCGTTAATAATTTTCAAATGGTATTGAAAATTTACAGGATAATTATATGAATACGCACAATAGAAAAATTTCGGTTGTAGGCTTGGGCTATGTTGGCTTGCCGGTAGCAGTGGCGTTTGGCAAAAGAGACTCTGTCATTGGATTTGATATCAATTCAATTCGCATTGATGAATTAAAAATAGGTATTGAACGAACAAATGAGGTTGATGCGCAGGATTTAACAGATACAAATGTTTTATTTACTTGTGATGCCAATGAGTTAAAAAACGCTGATTTTCATATTATTGCCGTACCAACGCCTGTTAATTCAGCCAAACAACCCGATCTATCGCCAGTAATAAACGCTTCGAAAACAGTTGGGAAGCAGCTTAAAAAAGGCGACATTGTTGTCTATGAATCTACCGTTTATCCAGGGGCTACTGAAGAAGAGTGTATACCAGTACTGGAACAGGAATCAGGTTTGAAATGGCTTGTTGACTTTAATGTCGGATACTCGCCTGAGCGCATCAATCCCGGCGATAAGATCAATACATTTAAAACAATTACCAAAGTCGTATCTGGAGATACCACGGAAACATTAGATATCGTTGCAGCTGTTTATGAATCAGTAGTGACAGCAGGTGTGCATAGAGCAACTTCAATTAAAGTAGCGGAAGCTGCAAAAGTTATTGAAAATACACAAAGGGATTTAAATATATCATTAATGAATGAGTTGGCATTAATTTTCGATAAGATGGATATTGATACCCGAGATGTATTGGCAGCGGCCTCATCAAAATGGAATTTCCTTCCTTTTGATCCGGGTCTGGTTGGTGGTCACTGCATTGGTGTGGATCCCTATTATCTAACTTATAAAGCTTCAATATTAGGTTACAACCCACAGGTCATCTTATCAGGCCGAGGCATTAATGACAGTATGGGAAGTTATATTGCAACTCAAACAGTTAAAGAACTGATCAAATGCGGCTCCTGTGTTAAAGGAAGTATAGTTACTGTGTTAGGTTTTACTTTTAAGGAAAATGTCCCTGATATTAGAAATACGCGTATCATTGATATCGTCAGGGAGCTTAAAGAGTATGGTGTAACTGTACAAGTTTTTGATCCTATGTGTGATATTCATGAAATAAAAAAAGAATATGATATCGATTTGTTTGCTACAGAAGCAGATTTACAATCTGCACAGGCGGTCTTATTTGCGGTGCCTCATCAATATTTTATAGATCAAAACTGGTCCTATATGGCTGACTTATTGAAGAATAAAACGGGATCAATTCTTGATGTAAAAGCCAAACTGGATCGAGATACTGTCCCTATGGGGATTAACCTCTGGCGGCTATAATATTGTTTACTTACTTTCCCGTACATCCCCTATTACTTTTGCAGGTACGCCAGCCACGATGGCAAAATCAGGAACATCTTTAGTAACCACGGCACCAGCACCTATTAATGCATTTTTACCAATGGTGATGCCACATAAAATAGTCGCATTGCTTCCAATAGAAGCTTGAGTTTTAACTAAGGTAAGAACTAGATTCCAATCTGCTTCCGTTTGTAATTCCCCATCATCTGCGACTGCTTTGGGATAGATGTCATTAGTAAACATTACCCCATGACCCACAAATACACCGTCCTCAATCTCAACTCCTTCACAAATAAAACTGTGACTGGAAATTTTACAACGAGCACCGATTAATGCACCTTTCTGTATTTCCACAAAGGCACCAATTTTGGTGCCAGAACCTATACTACAGCCATATAAATTAACAAGTGAGGGGTGGTGTATGACTACATTGTCTCCCAAATTGACATCATTATTTATCATCTATTTCTAACTCCTGAAGTGATTTTGAATGGGTAAGATATTTAGGATTGAACATGATATTTACATTACAGTGCCCCTGAACATTTTAATACTATCTTGACCGTTCTTAGTAAAATCGTTAAGTCAAATAGCAGTGACCAGTTTTGGATATACCGAATGTCTAGTCTAACCGAATCATCCCATTGAGTTTTACTTCTACCTTCTACCTGCCAAAGTCCGGTGATTCCAGGTTTCATCTCCAATATTCGACTAAGATGCCATGCCTGATATTTTTCTGCCTCGTAAGGAAGCGGCGGTCTCGGTCCAACAAGGCTCATATCCCCTTTTAACACATTAAAAAACTGCGGCAACTCGTCAATACTGGTTTTTCGAATAAACCTGCCAATTCTGGTTATTCTTGGATCAGATTTGTTTTTATACAAAGGTTGTTCGGTACTGCCATGGTTTATATTTTTGTGATTACCATTTATAAATTCATGAATATACTCACGGTGCACTTGATCATCCATATTAATATGCATCGATCGAAATTTATAAAATGCAAATGGATTACCCTGCTTACCCAGTCTAGTCTGACTAAATATAATTGGGCCAGGTGATGTCGCTTTAATAAACAAAGCAGTCATTACCATGACAGGCATAAACACAATAATACCGATTAACGAACCAACAATATCAATACCTCTTTTTATTAGCAACTCAAACCATTTAGCATCAATTGAATGTTTTATATCAAAAGGAAATGCATCTGCTCGTATTGATCCGATTTTTGCCAAACTCTCAAAAATATGGTCTGGATAGCTAGATGTAGTAGCTGAAAATTGTGGATCTTTATTACCATCAAGTAACTTTTCACAAATATATTTGGCACCGTTTTCATCTGTATCAGGCAAGAGTATACCTATGGTTTTATCATTAACAAAACCACTGATATCGGTTCCTCTGGTTTTTTCACGAACCAAATTTAAAGTATTTTGTATATTAATGGCATTACTATCTTCAACAAGCGTTAATAAAATTATAGATAGTGTTGATTTTGATCGTTGGGCACGCAGTTTTTCAAGGCGTAACTGTTCGATAAAACAAAAATCATAAAAGAACTCTCCCAATTTGACCCGGTATTGTCTAGAGTTATTGGAAATATCAGATGGTGATTCTGATTTTTCTTGTAAAAATTCATTTCTTTTCATTCCCAGCTCCATACCATAGATAGTTAAAAATAAATTCTTATTGGAAATATTCGTTTAAATAAGGCGCTATCATTCAGGAGGGCTTGGCGCATTTATCCAAAAAAAAAAGAAGAATTATTCGGATTTCATGAGATTTATTTACTATTTTATTCCCTGCCCTGATGAATGGTACTTTACTTGCGTTTAACCTGATCTTAAGCAAAATAGAAATCCTAAGAGAATAAAAAACTCTAATTTCGTTAAGATAATATCTGTTTAAGTTCATATTTTATATAAGTAAAAATACGTATTTTTTGCCATTAAATATTTTAGCTTTTATAAATCGATAATTTGTTGTTAAATTACACTGACAATGTACTGTATAACCTTAGATAAATTCGTTCGGCTCATCGTTTATTATGATTAAATTTTATAGTTATCTCGTCTGAATTTTATAGATTTATGCCTAAAATATTAATAATAAGGCACTATCATCCCAATGATAATTAAGACTTTTATTTTTAATTTGGATGTATAAAGAAAAAATTATTGATGATATATAGTTTAAATTAGATAAATAACCAAAAAATCATATGTATAATTTAACTATTTTCTATAAATACGTAGATGCCGCGTACAAACATTTCTTTTTGTTAATTTTATTTGCAGTTATCCAGCATGGTAGCGCCGAAAAACTGCAAATAATATTGCTTATTTATTTAGTATCCGTCTCCAAATAGGGACATGACAGCATTGACTTTTAATGTAAAACCGTCCCAAGTTCTGGATAATCTCGTCAATGAACTTGAAGTACTCACTTCAATTGCACCTGAACCGGTACTAACTTCTTCCTGATCAAAAAACGCAAGATTTCCATTCGATCCTAGCATCGCCAGCCAATACGGCTGATCTGCACTTACCGAAACCAATCGAATCGGGACTGTATTCCAGGCTCCAGGAATAAGTGCTGTCAATTTTCCTTGACCGACTAACCTACCAGGATGTCCATTATTATCTTGATATATTCCAGAAATCAACTCTGTAGCTGTTGACGAAGAATCTAAATACACCTGCACACTGGTCACTACGCCCGTGTTCTGCGGCACCACCCGATGGGCTATGGCCGTACCCGCCTCTATATAATCAACCGAAGATTCCAATGCCTGTGCGCCCATAACAAATTGCGGCGGATTTGAAACATTTATTGCCGTGGCCAGGTTATAGTTAACCTCTTCAATAGACAAAGCTCTATTATAGATTCGCACCTCATCAATATAACCCTGAAAATACTCACCCCAAATACTGTCGCCACCAATCCGCAAGGCTCCAGATGAGGTCAATATATCGTTAGCTTGCGTTCTGATCGCAACTTGTTCGCCATTGATATACAAAATTTCGTTATGACCGTCATAGGTTCCCACTAGATGCCACCATTGATTTGGCGACAAAATCGTTCCTCCTGAAAGTAAGTTTTCACTCCCATTAATCCATGGATCTAATGCCGGTTGATTCGAGTCAGTGTTCGCATAAAGCGTATAGACTTGCTGGCCAGTTTGTTCCTTCATAATCACAGTTGCCCAATTATTCATTTCTACTGTTGGATATACCCAGGCCTCCAGCGTCATGCCGGTTGAAAGGTCGAGTGACGCGCTTTCATTAACAGTAACCCAAGCATTTGTTCCATTAAACTCTAAAGCTTTCCCATATCGACCTGTACTGATACGAACTGCATTACTGATAGTGCCATGATTAGCATTCCCCGAGGCATCGGCAACCGTTAGACCACTAACTTCTTCAAATCCGTATGCGGCTACCAGACCAACCTTGGTGGTTTCAGAAAATACAGGTGTAACTGTCGGAGGAGGTGTTTGTATTGGTGGATTGATTAGCGTAGCTGGTGCCGTAACTGTAATTAAATTTGAATAGGTTTTGGTTACACTGCCACCGACTCCATTTATCGTTAAACTCACTGAATATGTACCTGAATTCGGGTATGTCACAGACACAGCTTGAGCGGTAGAGTTTGTAACAGTAGGTGTATATGAGCCGGGAAAACTCCATTGCCAACTACTAACTATTCCCGTTGTAACCGGGTTATAGTTGACTGTCATTCCAGCATCACCTGTTGTTTGACTTGTCTTGAAATCAGCTGTTATTGTCGAAGTAACGGGGACTGTAAAAGTGACTTCATTGGAAAAAGCGCTCTCCGTGTTTTGAGTTACATCATAAGCTTTCATGGCAAAATAATAGCTTACTCCTTCCTGTAATCCTGAAAGCGCATAGGTGGTGGCGTTACCCACGTCAACAGAAGAAGTGTAATTTCCTGTATTCTGACCATAAAAAACCTTATAACCTCCAACATTAGCTGAGGTACTGGCATCCCAAGCCAGATTTACAGTTGCAGAAAACACATTATTGCTGAACAGGAGCAAAAATAATAATAGATAATTATATATGTAAGTATTTTGATGGATTTTCATAATTAATTTTATAGAAACTATTAAGACACGGTAGTCTTATGTTAGTATATATTTCTTAAAATAATATGAAGATTAACGATAAATAATGATATTAAAAATTAACGTAATAAATAATTACCCGGCAATCCCTGCATTAATTAAATCTAGATAAAAATTACGAATAACTTGTAGGTGCTCTGAGAGCTAAGAGATGCTGTCGTTTAAAACAACATTACAAAAAAAGATAGGCTTGTAAAATTAAAAAACAATAACTTATAATGTATTTTACATGTCTATATAGACACTAACCGGTTTCCATAATACAGAAATAAAATTAAGATTACAGATAGTTTTTAATTAAAATTAGATGAAGATTCATACTATCTGCCATAACTAAGCCTTAACCGCTATTACTCAAGGTATCGTCAAACTCAGTGTACGTTTTTTGGCTAACGCTAAACCAACCCTTAAATCGTTAGGCTCGTAATTAACAACTATTTGGAGTGAATCAAGAAAACTTAATTTATCTGGGCTATCGGCATGAGGCTAATATCAAATTGCCGACCGTTATTTTTACAATCTATTTGTCGACCAACTCAAGTTCTTGTAAAATGGAAATATTGATATATATCGCTGGAAATTAAGATTACCTTGGAATAAGAATGGCAATACCACAAGAATTATTACAGAAAAAAATTCTGATTGTAGATGATGCAGCCTCAATGCGGACATTGACGAAAGCAATTCTGCGCGAGGCCGGATTTACTCATGTTTTTGATGCACCCGGTGGCGAAGAAGCTTTACTCATGATGAGAAAAGTAAAGATTAATATCGTAGTCTGCGACTGGAACATGCCGGGCATGAGCGGACTTGATTTGTTTAAATCGGTAAAGGCGGACACCAAACTTGAAACGCCGCCCTGGATTATGCTTACCTCATCTTCTGAAGGCGACAAGGTTAAAGAAGCCATTATGGCAGGCATAACTTCCTATATTGTAAAACCATTTAAACCAGATAATCTGATAAAACAGGTAGTTGGCAAGCTGTCTTAAATCGACAAACAGGTTTGTTAAACATAATAGGCCCTCTTCGCGATAGTAAATTACGAAGAGGGCCTTTTTTTATGATTGATTAGTTTCTTCGCTGACCTTATTAGTTGGCGCACGTCTTTTGCCAATATTTTTCTTGTCACGATCACGTATTTTGACTTTTTCTGCGGCTTCTTTTTTAGGCTCTACTTTAAGCTTTCCCCCGGTCGCCTTTCCCGATGCCTTAATTTTTTTCGGACCTTTATATTTTCCAGCCAACTCTTTAATGGAACGTTGCTTGAATTTTTGCTTCAAAAAACGTTCTATGCCGGCCATCAAATTCCATTCAGTATGTTTAACGAGTGCAATCGTCAGACCCAACTCGTCAACCCGGCCAGTTCGGCCTATACGGTGAATATAATTGATACCATTTCTGGGTACATCAAAATTTATAACCAGATTGATACCTTTAATATCCAAACCTCGCGCAGCAAGATCAGTAGCCAGCATAATTTTGACCTCGCCATCGCGAAATAACTTCATCATCCGGTTACGATCTTTTTGATCCATTTCTCCGTGCAGTACGCCGACCCGTAATTTTTGCCCACGTAAAGGACCTTGCAAAAGATTTGCCTGAATACGGCTGTTGGCAAAAACCAAGGCTTTGTCATAGGTCTCATTTTGCAACAACCAGGTCAGAAGCTTTAACTTGTGATCATTATCATCAGCCAGGACAATCTGCTGCTCAATATTACGGTGCCCGTCATGTAAAGTATTTAAAGCGACAACTTTATGTTCCTTTAACAATTTATCGGCCATTTTAATAACGCCGAAATGCGTCAAAGTGGCAGAAAAAAGTAGGGTCTGACGTTGCGCATTGCAATGATTGGCGATGTTTAACACATCTTCACTGAAGCCCATATCCAACATGCGATCCGCTTCATCCAAAATCAGCACGTCAAGATTGCTAAAGTCCGGAATTTCTTGCTCCATCAATTCCAAAACCCTGCCCGGGGTTGCAATAACTATTTCAGTGTTTCTACGCAACATGTTTTGCTGTAGCCTGAAGTCATCGCCACCGGTAACCAAACCAGTTTTTATATCTGTAAACTCAGTCAATTGTTGACAGTGCTTAAAAATTTGCTGCGCCAATTCGCGGGTTGGAGTTAATACCAAGGCCCGTGAGCCTAATTTTGAGGAAGGTGACGTTAGTAGATGCTGTAATGTAGGCAATAAAAAAGCGGCGGTTTTTCCGCTACCGGTTTCCGCGCTAACCAATAAGTCTTTGTGTTTCAGAGCAAGCGGAATTGACTCTAGTTGAACAGGTGTGGGTTGCTCAAAACCCATCTTTTTTATCGCTGAGAGCAGTTGTTCATCCAGAAGTAAGTCTGAAAACAAAAGGGGGGTAGCTATTGGAGTAGGTTGCATGAATCTTCAAAAGTAGTTGCTAATCGCAAGGATGATCGGGATCGATCTTTGTTTTATATTATAAACTTTTTAAACACAGGATTTAGATTAAATAACAATTTATTGCAAATCAATTTTTTAGCTTTTAAGCTAAGGCATAGATAACAGCTCTGAAATTTACTCTGCTCAGGAAAAAATATGATACCTATTAGAGATACAGCACCATGCAATTCCAGACCTTTAGTTACTTGGGGCTTAATGTCTGTTTGCGTTATTGTTTTTGTATCGATGAAGTTAATGCCGGACCAATTAAGCTATCGCCTGCTCAATCTTTATGGGATGGTTCCCATACGCTATACCAATCCCTATTACGGCCTGCCCTTTGATTATTATTTTTCTTTTTTGACCAACTTGTTTCTACACGGAAACTGGTCGCATCTCATTATGAACATGTGGTTTATGTGGATTTTTGGCGACAATGTCGAAGATCGAATGGGGCGCTTACCTTTTTTAATTTTCTATTTAATCTGTGGTCTTTTGGCAACTTATTTACAGTGGACTTTTGATCCTACGCTTGCCATTCCAGTTGTTGGTGCCTCTGGTGCCATTGCTGGTGTATTAGCAGCCTATTTTTTCCTCTATCCTCTTGAGCGAGTTGTAGTTTGGGTTCCAATCTTATTTTTACCGATTGTTATTCATGTTCCGGCAATTGCTTTTTTAGGTCTTTGGGTTTTAATTCAATTACACAGTGCAACAACCGCCATGATATTTGGCGGTGAAGCCGTTGATGTAGCTTGGTGGGCCCATTTAGGAGGCTTTATCACAGGTTCATTTTTATACCGGTTCTTTCTCCGAAAAGAACCGGTATAAAAAAATGAATTAAATTGACGGTGTTAAGGTATAATTTGGCGCTTTAAAAAGCGGTGTTTGCGACCATTCACCTGGGTCAGATTTGTTTTCTGGCTTAAATTAAGCCCCTTTAAGTTCTATCAGGAAATCGAAAGTAATATGAAAAAAGTTAACGTTGCACTGGTCAGACTACTTCAATTTGTAGTTTTTGTAGTATCCGTATTTACAGTAATCGCTTATTTCGGCGCGATGGTTTTATTACCTTTAGATGCAATCGTATTGCTGATAAAACTGATGGGCGTTATTGGCCTTAACGGCTTTATTGCTGCATTTATTGCTATTCCTGCTGTTGGTTATTTAGGCTTGATTGTTTACAAAACACCAGGACTTTGCAAAATGGTCGTTGATGCAGGCGTCGACCTTATCAAATCATCCAAAACACGAATTGAAGCTTTTAATGAAATTGCAGATGCAGTAAAAGCATAATTGTTCGCTTACTGCTCTTGAAAAGGGTGCATCTTAACCGGCGCGCCTTTTTTTGTGCCTGCTGATTTAGTCGATTCACAAGCCTGAATCTCTGGATTCTAAAGCCATCGGCTTATCAAATAAACTTTTCAGGATTAACAATAGCATCCAAACCGCTTTTGGTATATTCTCAGACACGCGATAAATTATTATTGATGATCTATAATTCATAGGCATTAATTTTTTGTTGATTTTACGGAGAAGAACCATGTCAGTAATTATTTATATTTTAACCGTTGCCTTTTTCGTTTACGTTATTTATACGGTAAGTTCCGACAAAAAAAATGATTAATCATTTCCCAGTCTACCCATTAAGCCTTACAAAATCTCATACTCTTCACCAAGCGTTAGTTTAATTAACCTTTTGTTAAAAACTAATTCATATCAGTATTAATAGCTAAAAAATCATCGCCCAATCGAATACGGAAGCAGACTGATGGCAAATCATCAACACCACAAGCCTTCTAACACCCATATCGGGCACTCCCACAATCATAGTCACTCTATTTCCAGCGACCCGAACAATCACAGTCGGGCTTTTGCGCTCGCAATTGTCTTGAACTCAGCTTTTGTAATCGTTGAATTCAGCTATGGATTTATTGCCAATTCGACAGCGCTGATGGCTGACGCAGGGCATAATTTATCTGATGTGCTTGGCCTGCTTCTGGCCTGGGGAGCCGCCATCCTTTCCCGCAGATCACCAAGCAAACGCTACACTTATGGCCTCCGTAGCACCTCGATTTTAGCCGCACTCGCCAACGCCATGCTTCTGCTGGTTGCCTGCGGCGCGATTGCACTTGAAGCCGTTCACCGTTTTTCACAACCATCTTTAGTTGCAGGCTTGACTGTTACTATGGTGGCCGGAATTGGCATTGTCATTAACGGACTGTCAGCCTGGCTGTTTATCAAAGGTAGCGAAAGCGATTTAAATATTCGCGGTGCTTTTCTCCATATGGCCGCAGATACCGCTATTTCGTTAGGAGTTGCGCTTACCGGTCTGGTCATAATGTACACTGGCTGGCACTGGCTTGATCCGGCGATCAGTCTGGCAATTGTAATGGTGATAGTTTTTGGCACCTGGAGTTTACTGCGAGAAGCGGTAAAACTGGCATTAATTGCCGTTCCTGCACATATCGATGTCAATGCACTGGAAACCTATCTGCGCCAATGCGATGGTGTTACTGATATTCATGATTTACATATCTGGGGAATGAGCACTACCGAAAGCGCCTTGACCGTCCATCTGGTTATGCCGGCCGGTTATCCCGGCGACATGTTCATGGATATGATTGCGCATACACTAAAAGAACAGTTTTCGGTTCAACACTGCACCTTGCAAATAGAACAAGGAACAACCCAACATTCATGCACCTTGCAACCTTGTAAATCAGTTCATGCCAATTAAACTGAATCCCCCTTCGCCATAATTTGACAGCCTTAGTTCAAACAAAAGGATCTATCAACATAACGCTTTTTAACACCTGAAGTATAGGTATAGCAACCACCTTTACTGCCGGTGAAATAGGCACTGACTTGTGGCCGTTGAGTAGGCAGCGAGTGACTTAATTGACAGTCTTTGCGCTCCCATCTATCTTTTGCTTTTCCGTCAGCAACCGATTGCCATTGCATGTTTGACGGGCCATCAACTCCGTTACAAGCCAACGGCGTTATATGATCAATAACATAGCCCGGACAGGGTCCGTGGTTTCGACCGTTAGAAGGACAAGGATTGGAGTGCTTAAATACATTTTTTGCTGCTTCACTCCGAACCCTGCCATAAGCCACTGGAGAAATAAAACACACCTGAAGTCCGATTACGGCTAAAGTAAAATATTTATTTTTTTTCATAAAATGCTTCCTGCTTATAAGTTGATTAACGGTTATACCATAGGAATTGTTCCAAACCCTGGTTTAGTTACATCCATGTTAAACTTTGAATAACTACTGACATCAACGCTCTGACTATCATGCCCGAATTACCCGAAGTTGAAACAACCTGTAGAGGCATCGCCCCTCATATTCTCGGTCAAACCGTTAAACAAGTTATTATCCGAAACCCCAGTCTGCGCTGGCCAGTACCTGACAACCTTCATCAAACCTTATCAGGACTCAAGATTGAGGCAGTTACCAGACGCGCCAAATACCTGCTACTTGCCACAAACAAAGGCACTGTGTTGTTACATTTAGGAATGTCCGGTAATTTACGGATTGTTTCTACAGATCAGGCGATTGGTAAACATGATCATCTTGATTTTGTTTTTACCAATGGAACCGTGATGCGTTTTAATGATCCGCGCCGTTTTGGCGCCGTATTATGGACAGATGAACCGGTAACTGAACATCAATTACTTAAAGATCTAGGCCCGGAACCACTGCTAGCTGACTTTACTGGAGATCTGCTTTTTGAGCGCTCCAGAAACCGCAAAATAGCCGTGAAATCATTTATTATGGACAGCCATATCGTCGTTGGCGTGGGTAACATTTATGCCAATGAAGCCTTGTTTATGGCCGGCATACAGCCAATCGGCCAAGCCGGAAAAATTTCCTTGGCGCGATATCAGAAATTGGCGGAATGTATTCGCTTGGTCTTGCATAATGCGATCGAACAAGGTGGAACAACGTTAAGAGATTTCGTCAATGAAACAGGAAAACCCGGTTATTTTCAACAACAACTGAAAGTCTATGGCCGATCAGGTCTGCCATGCATTAGCTGCCAACACCCATTGACTGAAATCCGTATCTCCAATCGCTCAACCGTATTTTGTAAAAATTGCCAAAAATAAACCCATAATGTCACTGGCCAACACCCACATAGACTTTTAAATAGCTTAACCTCATCTTTAAGCGCACTTTAAATTAATAACAACACTGTTTAAACACCCCACCCACCATTATCGATTTATTAGATAAGCACTTCTAATAATACCGTTTTATTTAAAACAAAAATCACTTTAACCCATCTTCGTCGCTTTTTTACGAGAAGTGGTCGATTTTTACCCGCTACAAGGCCTGAAAAAATAAAATCCTTTAAAATCAGAGGCTCTATTTTTAATATACCAATGTAGTGCCA
>CAILCX010000020.1 GCA_903832775.1 uncultured Methylobacter sp.
GCACTTTTAATGCGATGGTCGCGCGTTCGAATCGCGCACGACCCACCACAAAGTAATTTTAAATCATCATGTTATAGAGATTTAAATATTTTTTCTGTAGTACAGCTCTTACTGTGCTACATTTTAGCTGTTTTAAGTACATTAAAAATAGCGCATCTAAGAAAATCCTCCCAAAATATCAAAAATTAAGTCAGAATCTTATTCTGTATTAAACAAAGTTCAAAAGACTTAATAACAATCGAATTCCCGGCAGGCATTAAGCTTTGCCAAGCTTTCCTCCATAATTGAAAATTTATAAATTCGCAGCAAGGAAAAAGCTTTATATACGATAAAAGACCTTGCACCATCTTAAAATAACCCTTTAGCAACTCAATTTACTATCTTTCGTCGCAGCTTTAACTTTATCCTTGAGTTTTTTTATCTCTAATTTAATTTGAATTGGTATATTGCAACAGATTCAAACATAGTGGTATTCGTCCATGGGGGGGCTTAAGTAAATCTTTAATAATTGCTTTTTTCTTAAAGAGTAACAGCGGATACGGCACTAATCAATTTAAATCCAAATCGTCCACCGCTATCTTTAACTAGTGGTGTTTCCCCACACTTCCCCCCAAGTCGTCCCAAGGTGTGCATCAGTGCGAAAAGCGGCCTCATCCAAAAAATAGATGCGTGCATGATATTTTTTTGCCTGTGCAACGGCCTCTGGATAAGTCTCGCTGAGGTAGGTTTTGATTTTGTCAGGATCTTGTTTATAAGATTTATACAGCGGTTTCTGTGGCGTTAACCCCAAGTGTCCCAGAAGGCGACAGATCGAGCTTTTCGACAAAATAACTGCGCGTTCTTTTTGTAGCAAGGCACGTATATTGTTTAAGGACCAGAGGCAAAACGGGAGCTTGTAATTCAAAGGGTTTCAGATTAGGGCTGTCATACACTTGCTACATAATGGTTTTAGAATCCAGTTGTAGTTCTCCAGCAAGTTATTTAATAGACCAAACCAGATTAAGCAGTCGCGGAATAGATTGTTCTTGCCAGTTGACCATCAGTTCCGAATCAAGCCCGTAAAGATGCTGAGCATGATTTAATCACTGTTCTCAATTTTACCCCAGTTGTCAAAGACAATTATCGAATAGGCGTGCCAACAGCAGGAACCTATCAGGAAATTTTTAACTCGGATTCGGGCTTGTATGATGGCAGCAATGTAGGGAACGGTAATTTGTCATCCGAATCTATACCCTGGATGAATCTGCCGCATTTTGTTAATCTGACTTTTCCACCCTTGGGCGGCATGATTCTTAAGGCCATAGACACAAAAATCAGCTAAAAACCAAAAATTTAGCTAAGTCGTTCAAATATGATTTAAGTTTTTTATGTCAAATTTTAAGTAACAGCAAAGCAAATAGAATGTGATAAAATCTTTCTGAAAACGTAAAGTAAGATCAAAACATCTTGCTTTACGCTGCTGTGCAGTTGGTCTATTTACTATGTCTTATGACTGATAAGGAACATAAACATGGGATTGTTCTCATCCTCAAAAAATAAAAACACATTGCCTGAATGCAGTCTTGTTCCAGAACCTATTTCTATGGATGCGGTCAAAGAACTCTTTCCTATAAAAGATTACGACAATGAAATGCTTTTAGCTTTTACAGCGGATCTTAAATCTGAAGTTTTTCCTAAGCAAACCACTCTGTTTAGTTCCGGTGAAAAGACCGACTCGGCTTTATACTTGTTAAAAGGCACGGTTTCTTTATTGGATCAAACTGGCAAAACCTTTGAAATAGCATCTGAAACCGGCAAGTCAAAATTTCCATTGTCAAGCGGCTCAACTCATGTAACAACAGCCATCGCTAAAACTGATGTCAGCGTCTTACGCGTCTCACATAAAATCTTATCCCCAAAACACACCCCTGCATCAGGGCGCTCAGAGCTGGTTGTGCCGAGTGAGCTAAGTAAAAATCGATTGATATCGAGCTTTATTGATCACTACAATCACGAAGAGCTTAAGATACCGTCATTGCCTGACGTGGCCATTAAATTACGCAACGCCATGCAAAACGATGCGGGTATTGCTGATATTGTGAAAATCATTCAGCTTGATCCTGTCATTTCGGCCAAGCTTATCGGACTGGCTAACTGCCCGCTTTACATCAGTGTTAATCCGGTAAAAAGTTGTTTCGAAGCGGTAAACCGTATTGGTTTGAACGCGACTAGCAACTTGGTGATTAGTTTAGGCCTCAGTAGTAATTTCAAAAGCAACTCACCGCTTATAAAAAAATTATTTGATAAAATTTGGGAACAGAGCGTTTATATTTCCACGCTCAGCTATTTTTTGGCCACTGCAACCAAACAAATCAATCCTCAGGAGGCGCAACTGGCAGGGCTTATCTGCGACATAGGTGCGGTGCCTTTCTTGAGTTTTGCCGCTAATCATTTCAGTTACTTTGAATCAGATATTAAGCTTGCCCTACCCTACGTTAAAGGCCCGGTAGGACACAGGATCCTGCTCGACTGGGGATTCACTGAGGAGTTCCTTAACGTTCCACTTTGTTCTGAGGACTGGTTTCAAAACAGCAGCAATGAACTTAATTTAACCGACATAGTTGTCCTTTCCCAGTTACACTACAAAACGGGACAACCCAACATGACTAAAATACCGCCTATCACCTCTATTCCTGCGGCCAGCAAATTAAAAAATCTTTCGCTTTCACCTGAATTCTCACTCAATATATTGAGTGAAGCCAAGCAGCAAATCAATGAAACTATAAAAATGTTTTCCAGTTGATTACACTGTTAAAAGCTCGAGAGATAACCGACATTCCGATAGTGTGAGCAAGTTAGTGGTGCGTCGCTGAAGAATTTTTAACTCCTAATTTAGCAGTGGAAGAGACTGGTTGTATATTTAATTTCGCTAAATAGTTACAATACCATTCCACTTGGTGCAGAAAGGAGGCCCAGCCTTCTTTATATCTACGAGTTTTAGTCGATCGCTCCCCCAGCAAGTACCCCATTTTAGTTCGCTACCTTCGATTAAATAGCATTACCTTCAAGCTTCACCCCACTTCTTACAATTCGCGCACAAAAATTAATGATTAAAGGAAATAACTGTGTGCTTTAAAAATCTGAGCATTTTTCGTCTTACTGAAGTTTTCATTTTGACTCCAGCAGATGCACTGTTCAAATAACAACAAACCTACAACTAAAAATTGACTATTTTCCGCTTTGTAATACTTGTTTAGTAGGTAAGAGCATTTATGGGAAGTAACCACAAATCAGAAAGTCACCAATACGACGAGATAGTCGTATTTTCGATCATTAACCCTTCGAATTGCTCGGAGTGTGGTGCCGAATTGGCCAAGGGCAATTTTTTTGAAAATGGAGAAAGAAAATCCAATTTGCCTCGAATGCGCCGATCTTGATCACTTGGTATACCTTCAAAAGGGCGACGCTACACTGACACGGCGTAGCAGGAAATATTCAAACCACATCGGCAGTGGTGGTAAAGTTTAGCCGCTCACGCCATAGATACGAACGTCAAGGATTGCTTTTAGAGCCAGAAGCGCTGATAAGAGCAGAGAAAGAATGCGAAGGTGATGAGGCAGACCGAAAGATTTCGCGAGAAAGTGCTGCTGTAGTCCCCGAACATGCTGACAAAGAATACATTGCGCAGCTTTCAAAACAAATCCGTCTTCAGTATCCTGGCTGTCCAGGCCAAGATACTGAAGCTATTGCTGATCATGCTTGCCAGAAACATCGAACTAGCCGTAAAAGCTCATATTCACCAAAAACATACAAACTACGATCAACTTCTATCGAACGGATGGGAGCGAACCGAAGCCAGGTCGGCTGTCACTGAGAAGCTGAGCCAGATTTTGCGTGAATGGAGCAGAAAATAATCTGACAAATTACCGATCGCTTAACCAAAAACAATTATATAAATTATTGTCGAAGCTGGCATGAACAACGAGTCAAAAAAAACATCGACTGTGCCAGATTTTAGTCGACTTATCTGAAGCATGAATTTGCTGAAAACTGAAGTTGATTTTTATGCGGTGCGAATAGTCACAATCGAACCCTATGCATAGAAACATGTAATTTCGACCTGTACCCCGCACGCTACCAGCGATTACTGGCAGCGCGCTATACATTATTATAAGTCTTGAAGAAACTGCATCAATGCGTCATCGACTGGGTGATAGCGGCACAGTGTTGTTTAGGGTTCTTGAAGCCTCGCCAGTGCTTTGTCCTTCATGGACAAGTCGGCCTCGACGTATCGGTGCGTGGTAATCGTGCTCTCGTGTCCCGGCCACAAAGCAATCACGCTAAAAGCGCCCCCCCGACTGTAGCAGATGCATTGCCGTCGTATGTCTAATCGAATGCGGTGAAATGCTCCTATTTAATAGACTGCTATGCACCTTGGCCGCCCGCGCCACTGCAATGTTGAGTCGCTGGCAGACGTTGCAACGCGTCATGGCATGACCCTCCCTGTTTGGCAGTAATGCGGCATCGGCTACTAACGTTGGGTTGCGACCCAACCAAGCCCGGATTTCCTGAACCGTACTTTTCCATAAAGGTGTCGTGCGTTGTTTGCGCCCCTTGCCGCGCAGGTGTACACAATGTGATTCATCCAAACACATTGATGCAGGTAATGAGAGCATGAGGAGGGCTCTTGCTCCGAAAACCAAGCCATATCAAACCCTAAAATAGTCGATTCTAAAAAAACACATGTCAAAATATCTATTCTGATTCAACTCAATAAACTGCTCTCTACAGTCAACTGTAGTCGGTTTGGTCAAGCGCCAGTGAGGTTCGCTGGATCGGTTTTGCGTATTTTCACGTTTTGACACGGCCTGGGCCGTCAACAGTCCGTCAAGTTTGATAAAAATTCAGTGGGGTTAGTTTGTTGCTCAACGGTCGTTAAAGCCTGACTTCAGAATCACACTATTACAGCCATTGATTCATAAACTGACGATCACAACAGGCCGCTTTATGGCGAAGAATATGACAGGATAAAGTTCGGTAATACGTCAACAAACAACTGGGCAATACTTTTTATGAGTGCCAGTAACTATGTGTACATAAATTTTCCTAATTACCCATAAAACTCAGCCATGTTCAGCAATCGAATAGGCAGTAGAAGTGAGTATATTGCTCAAGTTATTTGATGGCCGTTCCTTAACGACTTAAGGTGATTTTATATAATGAACCTAACCAAAGAATCTCGGATGAAAAGCGCCAAAATAGTTTATCGTTTCGATTGCTCTACAGTGGCTATTAATAGACCGGAAACCTGCATGGTGTCGAGTTCAGCTTCTATTTCACCAGTTAATAAGTCCAAATGATTTAGCTTGATTTCGATTCTGGAGCGAGAGGAATCGAGTAATTCGAGTAGCCCTGATTTACCTAAGCGATAAGCATCTTCAGCCATTTGCTTTAAGGTGGGTAAAGGTTTAAGTACATCGCGTTCAAATTTCGATAACGTGTCACGACGCTTTACAAGTACATTGACGGCACGTTCCAACTCCTGCTTTGTCGATGCCAACAGCAACTCACGCTTAAGTAATGCGGCATTTTTTTCCGCAGAGGCTTTTGCCATGCCACCTTGACCACGATCGAACAGCGGCAGATCCACAGAAAAGCCAGTGTAAACGGCATTGCCATAAGGTTTGTCGGTAAATGCGGTACCTGCAAATAAAGAAGGAATGGGAAAGCGTTCACGCTTGGCGCGATCAATAACTGCGTCGGCGGCAACGGTTTCCCTGCGGGCACTTTCCAGTTCAGGATTATTGATCTCAACCTGTTGCCAAAGAGTACTTACCTCAGCAGGAGCACCAATGGGCACCAAATTGCCGGCAGCCTCAAATTTCCAATTGGAAAAGCCTAACAAAACGCCGACTTTACCAACCGTGCTGGTAATTTCGGTTTGCGAGCTTTCTAAACGTACCTGGAGATTTTGCAGCTCTTGGGTAATGCGCAACACATCATAACGGCTGGCAGTTCCAGCTTCTTCTTTACCGCTTATAATGGTTTTTAAACGTGCTAATTCCTGGTGAGCATCTTCCAGCACCGCTACTCGTTGCTGTCCGGCCAATAATTCAACAAACAGACCCCAGGTGTCACGAACCAGTTGATTATATTCAACTTGCGCATCCGCTATACTGACGTCAACTTTACGCTCCGCGGCAGTTTTACGCGCGCCGTGTTGTCCAGCCAATAGCACCGGCATAGTCACGGTGACATTTTGTTGTGAAAAACCGTCGAACTGAGTGCCCATACGTCCTGCAGCTTGATCATAACGACCGTAAGTCACGCTGGGGTTAGGTAAAACATCAGCGGCAATTACTCCGGCGTCAGCCGTTTCGATTTGACTGTGAGCAACGGCATAGCGTGGACTTTTGTCGCGAACAATTTGCAGCAGCTGTTGAATGGTAACAATTTTAGGAAACTCATTAGCTGTAGCGGTTTCTACGGCAAAAACATGCTGACTGGTTAGTAGTAAAACCATTAAAGCTGACTTTGCCAGTTTGATTCGTTTGTACATACAAAGATAATTGTTGTTCATTATTGTCCGTCCTCAATTTCATCTTCTTCTTCAGGCGTCAATAAACTTTTCGAAGTCACCAGCGTATAAATAACCGGCAACACGAACATGGCAACAAAAAAAGTGGTCAGCATGCCGCCGACTATCACCACGGCAAAAGGCCGCTGTGTCTCACTGCCGATGCTGGTTGACAAAGCCATCGGCATTAAGCCGAGTAACGCCAGCATTGAAGCCATCAGCACCGCCCGTAAACGCAAGGTTGCGCCTTCTCGAACCGCTTCAAATAACTCAAAGCCATTGCGCCGCATTTCCTCTGTTGCACTTAATACTAACAGCCCCATTAAACAGACTTGTCCCAGCAAGGCGATAAAGCCGATCGCGGCACTTACTGATAAAGGAATACCGGTCAGGTAAAGCGCGAATATTCCGCCGGTCATCGCAAAAGGCGTTGCAATGAGAATGGCTGCGGCACTGCGCCCTGATTGCAGTGCTGTGTATAACAAGCCTAAAACAATAAGCACCGCAATTGGTACGACAATGCCCAGACGTGCCATTGCCCGCTGTTGGTTTTCAAACTCTCCTCCCCAGACAAAAAAATGTCCTTCAGGAACTTTGACTTTGGCATCGACCAGAGCTATCGATTCATGTACAACAGAGCCAAGATCGCGCCCTTCGACATTGAATTTTAAGGCCATATAGCGGCTATTGGCTTCTCGTTCGATAGATGTTCGGCCGCGCGCTATTTCCATGCCGGCAAGATCGCGTAACGGTATGCGAGTATCGGTAGGCGTAACGATATTCAAATCACCCACCTTTTCCGCATCATTACGCTCTTTTTCCGGCAGTATCAATCGGACAGGCACAGGGCGCTCACCTTGCCATAACTGCGACACCACGCGTCCGGCCATGGCGATACCAATGGTATTCTGCACGCTATCCACATTTAAGCCATTCCGGGCCAGCGCCGAACGATCAAGATTGACCCGAAGCTGCGGCACCTGTGATTCGCGGTAAATATCCAAATCAATAATTCCGGGTACATTAATCAATGTTGTTTTAACGTCTTCCAGTGTTTCGCGCATTTTTTCAAGATCAGGGCCATAAATTTTCAGCACCACTTTACCGCGAACTCCACTGACGGCTTCTTCAACATTATCTTTAATGGGTTGTGAAAAGTTAAAGCGCACCCCTGGTATTTCTTCAAGTGACAAACGCATCGCATCAACCAGATGATCTTTTAGCAAGCCTCTACGCCATTGGTCACGCGGTTTAAGATGCACGAAAGTTTCACTCATGTTGACGCCTTCGTTATCGGTGCCATCCTCGGAGCGGCCTTGTTGACTTAAAATGCCCTCAACTTCGGGATATTGCAACAGCCGTTTACGAACATCCAGCAGTATCTCTTGGCCTTTATCCAAAGAAACACTTGAAGGCATTTCGACAAACACATGAATATCGCCTTCATCCAGTTCCGGCAAGAATTCAGTACCTAATTTAGCGCCAGCCGCGATGCCAAAAGCCAGCAAAACACCTGCCATCCCCAGCGCCAGCAAGCGACGGCGTAATACGCGATTCAACAGTTTTGAATAAAATTTCCGTAACCAGACCAGAAAACGGGGCTCAGCAATAAGCGCATGTTTAGACTGAATAAATGATGCACAAAGCGCTGGAACTAAAAGTAACGCGAATCCCAACCCGCCAGCCAAGGCAAAACTGTAAGTCATCGCCAGTGGCCGAAATATTCGCCCTTCCACACGTTCCAGGGTAAACACTGGAATTAACGCGGCAATGATGATTAACATCGCGAAGAATGCCGGTTTGGAAACATCAAACGCCGCGTCACCAATCAGGCGCAGCATGTCTCTTCGTGTCTTGGGTTTTTCGTGCGAGGCTTGGTGAATGACATTTTCCATTAATACCACAGCACCGTCCAAGATGATTCCAAAATCAATCGCTCCCATTGATATGAGGTTTGCCGGCATGTCCAATTGATACAGTCCCAGAAAAGCAACCAGTAGCGACAACGGAATCACGGTTGCAACAATCAATGAGCCGCGAATACTTCGCAAAAATAGCCAAACTACGCCCACAACCAGTAAAAAACCATGCAACAGATTGTCAAACACGGTATGCAGGGTTTTACTGACCAAGTCAGAACGATCCAGAAACGGAACTATGCGCATGCCGGCTGGCAGCATGCGCGCATTTAATTCCTCGACCTTGGCGTGCAAGGCATCCAGAACTCGTGTCGGATTTTGTCCTCGCCTTAGCAGCGCAATGCCTTCGACTACTTCTTTCTGCTCATCCAAGCCTACCGTACCGCGTCGGGGCGTATAAGCCTGGACTAATCTAGCCACATCGCCGACGGTAATAGGTGTGCCATCGCGACTTTTTAAGACGATTTGTTTAATGTCCTCGGGTGACATTAAATTACCGACACCACGAACTACCATCTCCTGATCGCCATTGCGAAGAAATCCTGCGCCGACGTTACGATTGGATTTTTCAATAGCGGTTGCCACTTCTTCCAGTGTAAGTCCTAAAGACTCCACCCTGGCCGGATCAATTTCAATGTGAATTTCTTTGTAATATCCGCCAAAAGACAAGACATCGGCCACGCCCGGAATTTGGCGCAGGGTACGCGAAATATTCCATTCCAGTTCCGAACGCAAATCAAACAGCGTATGACGGTCACTGACGACTATGAATTTATAAATTTCGCCGAGCGGCGTGTAATCAGGCGCCAGTACAGGGGTAACATCAGGCGGCAATTCTGCACCGGAAATTCGCTGGGAAATTTCAGTGCGCGAATGAAAGCTATCGATATGATCTTCAAACGTGACAGTAATTAAAGATAAGCCAAACAAGCTTTGGCTACGCATTTGAATCATGTCTGGCGTTCCGTTTAGCACGCGCTCCAAAGGCACGGTCACTTGTCGCTCCACCTCTTCAGGCGCGTAGCCGGACATTAAACTGATTACTGTGACTTGTGTGTTGGTAACATCGGGATAGGCCTCGATAGGGGTTTCCATAAAAGCATGGATGCCAAAAATCGAGATAATCACTGTAATGGTGATGACGGCAAGGCGCCTGTGGACACAGGTTTCAATTAAGGTGCGCAGCATTTTGAACTTCCCTATAGCAACATCGAAGCTTCAGAATCGAGCAGCAAAGTACCCTTTACCACAACACGTTCGCCGCCAACCAACCCTTCCAGTACCGGGACAAAACCATCATGCGCTTGTCCTATTGTTACGTTTCGCGGCTCAAAAACGCCGTCCTTTATTTCAACGTAAACTATAAATTGTTTTTTATCTTTAATTAAAACCGCAGTTGTTGGCAAAACTATACGTTTGGGACCTGCTGCTTCTATCATTGCTTTGGCATACATACCCGGTTTTATTGGTAGATTATGATCGTCAAGGTCGATATACACCGCATCGCGCCTGAGGTCTGCCTGCATGGCGGCACTGACGGCAGCGACACGTCCCGTGACCGGTTTTGACAGCGTAGTAATCTGCAGTTCGACTTTAGCACCTTTTTCTATCAACGGCAGATCGTTTTCGAAAACGTCGGCCACCACCCAAAGCGCACCCGGTTCTCCCAATTCAAACAATACAGTTCCTGCCTGTACCGCTGTGCCTATTGAAGTATTGACCTTTAACACGACACCTTCAATCGGTGCATGTAACACCACCGATTGATCATTACCTTCACCCAGTAACTTAACCGCTTGCAAACTGCGTTCATAATCGGCTTTATCTTCCTCTAATTGAAAATTGGCTTCGGTACGTTCAATCTCAAGACCAACCCCGCTTTTTTGCATGGTTTCCTGACGTTTTGCCCTGTCCTGGGAGCGTTGCAATTCAGCACGAGCGCGTGAAACATCGGAGCGCATTTGCGCAGCCTCTGAGCTTTCCAATATTGCCAAGTATGTGCCTGCTTTAACCATATCACCTACTTGCACGCTGATTTTGCCTACGCGACCCGAAACAACAGCACCTACGGTTGATAGCGCTTTAGCGCGAAATTCGACGCGTGAAGGAGCTTGCACATTCGCGGCAAAGTTTTGCTGTTTTATTTCCTCTACGGTGATATAAGGACGAGACGCTACAGGAATCGAGATTGTTTTTAGTTTGCTTGCATCTTGACCGGCAGGTTGCTGGCTAATAATTGAAGATGCCTGATTGATGTGTTTTTCGGTTGTGGCGTCTGAACAGGCGGTAAACAAAAGAACAGCTATAAAAATAAAGGAATAATGCATGGTAGGTAGAAACTGGATGCCTAATGATGAATAAAATAATCTTGTTATACTGTAATTCATTGCCTGTAAAGTTACCTTGGGATGGGATCTGTAAATTTATTTCGCTTTAAATTGGAAGTCGCCGATTTAGTATAACGCAGATCGTGGCTCTGCAGATATTTATGGAGGTCGATTCTAAAATAGAGCTTCCAACCTTTTATGCATAAGCCTTGCACATCATAACGTCAAATTACGACTTCGTTCGTCGGTGCTGATAACCCCGGATTTATCGACATCAATCACCTAGACCTTGCCTGCGCCATGCTGATGGGTATTTTTTTATAAACACATTAACGATGTTTTACATTTAAAATTTGCAGAGCAACATTGCGACAAACGCATCACTTTTGATAGTGACTTTAATAGCCTTAAAAAGCTCACCACTCTGGAAATTGAAGTTCTAAAATAAGTTTACAAGGCACTCCAAGCCCGCGTTTGCGCCCTATCGCCAAACACGCAAACCCTCATTACACCCAAAAACCCAACACCAACCAAAGCCCTCCTGCCAAGCAGGGGCACGGCGCGCCCATCCCCACAAAATAATTCATAAATTTGTAATAAACCTGACTTAAAAAAAAGGTAAGATAAGCCAATACCGGAACGCCAAGCCCCTGCTTGGCCCCCAAAAACCAAAAACATAAATGCCCCTTACAAATAAAAAATCATTGTTAATGTTGGGACTGCTCGTTTTTAGCTGGCTGGTATTAATCTACTTAGAATCCTCGCAACCGCCACCTAAAATATTTGGCCAAATCCCCGGCATCGACAAAGTCGCGCATTTTATCGCCTACGGCCTGTTGGGTTTAATGTTAGCCACCCTGTTAAACCTGATTAATCACTATAAAAAAATACCTGTGCTACCCTTAGTAGTATGCTTGGTCGTACTCGCCGGTTTGTTTGATGAAGCCCATCAAGCATTTGTACCGGGAAGAAACAGCGATAGCTGGGACTTACTGGCTGATTTTTGTGGAGGAAGCTTTGCATCACTTAGTTTTTTCATATTTACCAAAAGAAGCAGCTAAAAACATAATTAAATACATAACATCAATAAGACAATGATAGTTTCTTCAATAAAAGATAGGACTCCACAAATAAATAAAAACGTAGAAACTGATAAAATAAATATTAGTTTTCTTGGTTTATTATCTTTTCTTTGTGGATTACCTTCGTTCTACACCATAAATTTAATGGGTGAACTATATGCAACTGAAGCTATCCTTCCAGTATTAACAATTATTTTGCTTTTATCAGGTAAAGAAAAACGCATATTTAAGGAGAAAATATTTTGGGCTTTTGTATTTTCTACTGTAGTAATGATAATAGGCTATATCATTTCAGACCTAATAGCCGGTACATCACAATTTAATTATTTACGGGCCTGGGGACGTAATGCAGTATTATTTTCTGATATTGTCAGTCTCTCGATCTTAGTATCCTCTGATAAACGCTATCTTTGGTGGTATGTCTTTGGTTTAGCACTAGGTTCACTTGTATATCTACATTTAACAGGTGTGTCTTTTACAGGCCCAAACTGGAAGCTTGCTTATAGTCAGCCGATTTTCATACTAGGACTGATTAGTACATATTTCATACCTAATAAATTATCGATTATTTTAATTATTGTAATAGGTGTTTTTAGTTTTTACATGGATAGCCGCTCATTCAGTATTATTTGTATATTGGTAGGTGGTGTCCTTTGGGTACGCCAGGGTAACACAGAGACATACCAAATTGCGAAAGCAAAAGGTTTAGCGAAAATTATTTTAGCAGGGTGTATAGGTATCTACTTAGTTATTTCAATTATGGCATTAACGCAAGAGGACTTTGGTGCGCGACGTGATATGTCAAGTATTGGTAGAGCTGCAGCCTTGCGTATTGGTCTAATTGCCATCATGGATTCACCTATAATTGGCTATGGATCCTGGGGGGAAGGTACAAAAAAATATGCAACAATGCTCTTTAAAGAAACAGAATCTGATATGCGAGAATTAGGTGCTAGTAACTTACATCAGGGTAAAACATTCTTAGCGCATTCGCAAGTTGTACAGAGCTGGATGGAAGGCGGTATTTTAGCTGCACAGCTATTCATTTATTATGGCTATAAGATTTTAGCTGCATTAAAAATTATATTACTTAAGCGTCGTCTGGACTATATGACTGGATTCTATAGTTATTTCCTTATTTCAGCATTTTGGGGATTGTTTATGAACCCATACGCAGGTATTCACAGACTTGGAATTGCATTTTCTATTGCTATAATTTGTACAATTAATGTTGAGTTAACAAAAAAAATCAATAGCTTAAGTGCTAAAAATAACGTCCGACTAACAAGTTAATTAATATGCAATCCAATAAAAATAGTCGTTCTATTATTTAAATTATTAGTCTAATAAGTAATTTTTGGCAATATTTCAGTACTTTTTAAACACCATTTAATAATGAAAAATACCAGTTTTGCAATTTCATATACGGTTAAAAATGAGGCTAGGCTTTTAGCATCTGCAGTTGACTACCATCTTGCATCAGGATGTTCAAAAATATATATATTTTTTGATGGTACCACTGATAACACAAAAGAATTGATTAGGGTAGATGAACGTATATCTTTTTTTGAAACAACAATGCCAACAGAATTAAAAGAGCTGCCTAGTTGGATTGTTAATATTTTACCTTGGTGGATAACCGACATGGATGTTAGGAAGCGCATAAATACTTATTATGCAACTAAAATGGCATATGAAGCAGGCATTGAATGGTTGGCATGTATAGATCCAGATGAACTTATAGCGCCTTATTTAAATCAATCGATAAGCAGCACGCTGACACCAAACTTCTTAAGTAAAATTGAAGACAAATATGATCAAATATTATTAAGGAATTTAGAGTTTGTACCTACAACAAGCGAGACACAAAACCCTTTTAAAGAAGACGCCTTGTTTTTAAATAGATTCCCAGTCACTGAAACTATTTGGCGATATTCAAGTGCACTAGTTAAAAGATTGGTACGATCACCACGGATAAATGCTTGGTATGAATATTTATTTTATAGAATACGATTCAATAACGCGTTACCACGTTTAATGAAAAACCCAAAAACAGGAGATAAAATACCTGCAAGTTATTTTCTGGGGTACTCAAATCATAAATCGTTTATTCGTACAAAATGTTATGATAAATATAACTTTGTTACACATAAATGGATAAAACATAGTACAGCACCTAAAAACATATATAGCGGTTATGTCTTGCATTACGACTTATTTGACTATAAATATTTAATAGAAAAATTTAAACAAAGATCAGACCATATGTTATTAGTTGTATTTTATTTTCGTTACATGTTAGCACTGGTTGCGCGTGATTGTACAGATGAACAAGTTAAGCAGTTTTACTTAAAATATATAGCTATAACCGATAAAAATAAAATCGAAATGCTCCAGCAAAAAAAAATATTACTAAGGATTGATGAGGTGTCAAAATTTTTTAATCGTATTTAAATTGCTAATTGTAAACTGATAAAAATCACATCATTTATATAACAAGTTTTTTATATTGGATGATATTTTAACAATAAAGGAAAAGCTAATGAATACAATTAATAATTCAAAAATTTTTAATAGAAAAATTTATTTAATAATTTATTTATGCCTCCTTATTTCTGATTACGCTTATGCGCGCACTACTTTTACGTTATCAGCAAAAGAATATGTTAACCAACAATATCTTGACAAAGATTCAATAGAATTTGTCAATAAACAAGGTTATATTAAAGGTCCGGGTGCTGTTGAATATCAATTTTTTGTAACAGGTCCTGATACAGGTTGGTATGAATTATGGGTAGAGGCAGCAGATTGGCCAACTAATATTTATTTAGATGATGTTTTATTAGCACATACTGCTTTGCAAAGTAATACAGGTCAAAAAAATGGTAATTTACAAAAAATATTAAATCTTAATCTCACTGCTGATTTACATACAATAAGATTTGAAAGACTGTATTTTCCTGGTTTGCCATATATACATAGCATTATGTTAAAGCCGTCAATTAATATTTCCGGTTGGGTACAAGCAAAAACCGTTAGTAATTCTTTAGTATTTCGTTTAAATGAAGCCTTTCCACTAAGTTTGGTGGCGCAAAAATCTTTGACACGCTCTACCTTATCTTTAAGTGTACGCGACATAACAACCTCAAAAATTATTACCACACTAAATCAATCTATTGCTAATGGCGCAGACTTAGACGCAAGTAAAATAATGATACCAACTAACCGTGAAGGCATATTTGATCTGGAGATTAAAAATACCTTAGCTGGTAACGTAGATAGAACTATCCAATTTGCAGTTATTGATACCAAAAATCAAATTATAACAAATCCGATTAAAAAAATACCAAATCAATTAATAACAACTATTAAACCAACTATTGCAGCGCCTAATTTTTTTAGCACCAAACCAACGGGATCAGGCAATTATATTGAATCAGGTTCAAATGGTGTTTATGATAATCCTACAAATCCAGATTTTTTTTCTTATACACTTCAACTGCCCGATAATAATAGTCATTATTTAGTTGAAGTGGACTATCCAGATGATAAAAAAAGAAATTTTACAATTTCATTGGTCGATGAAGCTGTTAATCCATATGCATTAGATTCGGGAATTATCACCGGTGGAAAACTCCCGCTAAGTAATAAAATACAAACCACACAGCTGTATTTTTATGCGCGTACTAACAACCCACGTCTATTATTTTTAAATTGGCATAGCAATCAAAAAATTGCTATTAGTCAAATAAGGGTATATAAAATTTCTTCCAAACTCCCTGCTTTATTAACGCAAAAATCTGAGAGACAATTTGGTAGTTACTTTGAGGAACCTTTACGTTTTACTACTTATTTCGGGGCGCTACCCAAATCATCTGAATGGGGCGAAATAAAAAAAACTGCAGATCGATGGGCTGAGTGGTCCCAATTTATAGGGACTAATGTATGGGTGCAATCCATTGCCAATTATCAATCTATGATGTGGCCAAGTTTAGTCTTACCTGGTTATATACCTTCAGAAGAAGATAATTTTGGCTTAATCGGATCCTCATCCCTGAAAGATCCTATGCAAAAAGACCTAATACGACTATTACTGTTAACAGCAGAAAAAAATAATATTTCTTTTATCGGTGAACTCGCTATGCCAATGTCTGGCTTTATAAAACAGGCACTTGATATACGCTTTGGTGGTAATGGTGATATAAGCCGTAATTCGACTGAGACCCCCTGGTTAACAGTATCAGACAGGGGAACAATTGGTAGCGACTCAGGTTTTGATCCATACTTTAATCCGATTCATCCTAAAGTCCAGCAATGGGTAACTGATCTTATTACCGAACTTGCAAACCGTTATAAAGATTCATCTGCTTTTAGTGGTCTTGCTATACGCCTTATGAGCTGGTCCTTTTCTTCATGGCAGGCATTTCCATCAATACATTGGGGCTATGAAGATTACACAATAAATTTATTTGTAAAGGAAACCGGTATACAAATACCTGCTTCAACTGGCACAGATCGTTTTAAACAAAGATATGAATGGTTAACTAAAAACCATTATAACGAATGGGTGAACTGGCGCTGCAATAAAATAAAGAATTTTTATGTTAAATTATCAAATATTCTACAAACAGCCAGACCTGATCTAAAGCTATATATTGATGCATTCGGTCCGGATTATTCTACTGCTGATTGGGGACAAAATGGTGGATGGTCACAACGTGCAGTTAAAATTAATACATTAGGCTGGTCTTATGTTATTAAAGAAGCAGGCATTGATCCTGCTATGTTTAAAAGCTTACCTAATATTGTACTGAATAATTCATTTACTTATCAACCTGGAGTAAAAGCAACAGGTAATACAGCAATACAACAAGAAAATGTTGAGTGGCAAGAAGTTAATGATCCAGCCGCTGTTTTAGCTACAACAAAGTCCAATGGCGATGGAGAAGAGAATGCAGTTCAATTTATTAATAATTATATGGAATATGGTTTCCCTGTAAAAAACATTGGCTATAGTAAGCTCTTACGTAATAGTTCAGATAAGTTATATATCGCTGGCACTCTCTATCCTTCAGATAAACTTATTGTAAGTCGCTATATTAATGCTATGGCAGATGGTAATATTACATTCATGTCTGATGGTGGACTGGGGTATATACTAGGGCAGCCTACCCAAATGCAACCATTTTTAAAAGAATATTTAAGTTTACCAAAGATTGGTATGAAAAAATTAATTGGCACAGGTAATCCTGTAGCATTATGGTACGGTAAAAAATCCACAGAAAATTATTATTATTTAGTCAACCGATCAGATAAAACAGTTAATATTAAGATAACTTTTACTAATGGTTCTTCAAGCATACAGCTAACATCAAATGCCGCTATTGATACAAATAATATATCATTGGCACCTTATAGCTTAATGGCATTGAAAAATACAATTACAAACAGCATTCCACTAAAAATTGATACAATTTCAATTAAGTAAGCTATAAATATAATTTGTTAAAAATATGTGTAAATTTGCGATTGGATAATGGAATATGAAGCATTGGGTAAATAATGTCAGGGAGCGGATCAAAGGACAAGGTGACGATTTTTCAAAAAAGAGAAATGCCCAAATCGCAAAATCGATAACATCAGGTATAGCCGCGAAGGTTATTAGCATGGCATCGGGACTTATTACGATCCCTATGACATTAAAATATCTTGGTGTTGAACAGTTTGGTATCTGGATGGCAATAACTAGCTTTGTCGGTTTTATTGGTTTTACTGATCTTGGTCTTGGTATTGGATTACAAAATGCTTTGTCCCAATGTCATGGTAAAGATGACAGAGAATCACCAAAATTATACATATCTAACGCATACTTTCTGGTGGGAGCGATGGCAACCTTAATGTTGCTTGTTGCATTTACAGCTATATGTTTTCTTCCGGTTGAAAATCTGATTAAGATAAAAACCGCGACTTATGCAAACCACATAAAGGATACATTTTTGGTAGTTGTTTGTATCAGTCTTGCCGGTATACCTGCAGGTCTTATACAGCGAATTCTTTTTGGTTATCAGAAGGGTAACGTTGCTAATATGCTTAACCTCATCGGTAGCATTATTGCTTTAGGTGGTATTTTTATTTCAGTGTACCTGAAGCTTTCTTTACCGGCTCTCGTTGCATTATTTGTTGGAACGCCGTTAATAGTAAATTTTATATATTCAATTTACTATTTTTTAATAACCAAAGAACATCGCCCTAATATCTTTAAGATTAATCGTAGGGTAATTAAAGAATTGACTGGAACAGGGCTTTGGTCAATGCTTGCGCAGCTTGCTTATTTACTGAAGGTAAATCTACCTGTTCTTATTATTTCCAGTACTATCGGAACAACCGCAGTTGCACAATATACTACAACACAAAAGATCTTCGGAATTGTTGGTATGGTGACGACAATGGCCCTGCAGCCACTTTGGCCTGCGTATGGTGAGGCCTATCACCGAGGAGATTATAAGTGGATGAGAAACACTTTCAATCGCTCTATTAAGATCATTGCACTAATCTCATTGCCAGCTTTTGTTTTTATGTCGTTTTTAGGGATTCCAATTATAGATATTTGGACAGATACTAAAGATGTTTTACCAAGTTATGGGCTATTGATTGCATGTAATTTAAGTATAGTCGGTTTAGGATTTAATACTGCATTTGCAATGGTTGCAAATGGGACGAATAATCTTAAACCGCCAACAATTATCGGATTATTTGTGATCTTAGCTGCTGTGTTTGTTGCAAATTATTATGGATTTATTATTGGATTGTCGGCTAATTTTTTTACTAACGATTTGAGTAAAAATACTGCATCGGTTGAGTCGATTGCGTGGACTTTTACTGTCTTATGTGATATTTTCCCAGCAATACTTTACTATAAAATTTCAAATAAAATTATAACAAGAATGCAGGCATGTAAATAAGACCATGAAAGTAATAAGTTTATTATTACGGTGAATTTAATGAAAAACATACGGTAACTAATCCAATGATTTTTATATTAAAGCATCATCTATATATTGCCCAATATCAATTCGATATGCAATACAGTCATAATTCTTTTTGGCACCATACTTAACAAGATTGTTCTTACATTCAATAATGCCAATTATCAAATTTTTTTTCAAAGGTGTTTAAGAAATGATATTACTTGATCGGATTTTTTGGCTATTTATTAGAAGGTATATTCTTTTAAGAATAGGTACCAGATGCCATTACAAATCATATTGCTCAAAAGATTCTATATTATGTGAGCATGTTGAGGTACTGGGGAATGCACAAGTGTACTGTACCACAGTTGGGCGTTTTACAAAGATTGTCCAAGCAAGGTTATCCAGTACAGATATTGGGGCGTTCTGTTCTATTGCCGATGGTTGCAAGATTGGCGGCGGCGGTTTGCATCCACTCGATCAGGTTTCTACACACAAAGCATTCTATTGCTCAAATGAAAACTTCAAAGGCTTGGGGCGCTTTACTGATCACAACCTGTTTGATGATGCAGTTAGAAGAGTCAACATAGGCAATGATGTTTGGATCGGACAGAACTGCCAGATTTTACAAGGCCTAACAATCGGTACCGGAGCAATAGTAGCTGCCGGTGCCGTTGTTACTAAAGATGTTGAGCCATATGCTATTGTTGGAGGGGTACCTGCTAGGCTTTTGCGCTATCGACATGGTGAGGAGTTACGCGCCGCACTACTTAAATCGGAATGGTGGAATTGGCCAGCCAAAAAAATCATGCGGATTAGCAATATTTTTAATGCCAATGCACCTTTGACAGTCGAAAAATGGGAGAATTTTATTAAAACTATAGACAAAAAACATATGTGAAAATCAATTCAATATATAACCATAGCTCCAAAGTTATCTTTTGACAATGAGTTGGCTAAAATTATTAGTGCATATGTTTCTCAAATTATATTAAGGAATTAGATCTTGAAAATATCCATAGTGACCATTTCTTTCAATCAAGCTGAATTTATTGAAAGAACGATTATCTCTGTACTGTCTCAAAAACAAGATGTTGACCTAGACTATATTGTTATAGATGCAGGTAGTACGGACGGAAGCAGAAAAATAATCGAAAAATACAAGGAAGGAATAGATCAAATTATTTTTGAAACTGACGAAGGACCTAGTGATGGTCTAAATAAAGGATTTTCTTTAGCAAAAGGCGAAATATACGGTTTTTTAAATTCTGATGACACACTTTATCCTGGCGCCCTTAAAGCTGCCATTGATTATTTAACCATACATACCGAAGTTGATGTTGTTTCTGGACATGCTTATATTATTGATGCCAAAGATATAATTTTACGTAAAAGTTTTTCCCAACCTATGGCACTTAAACAATATGCTTATGGTGCTTGCATTATTAATCAGCCATCAACATTTTTTCGTAAGGCGGTATTCAATAATACAAAAGGTTTTAATAAAGAAAATCGCTGTAATTGGGATGGTGAACTTTTTGTGGACATGGCTTTGACGGGTGCTAAGTTTAAGGTAACAAATGGTTTTTGGAGTGGATATAGATTACACAGCGTTTCAATAACGGCATCTACAAAACTTGATAATGCAATGCGCGATTTTAATGTTCGTATGTTTGAAAAAATAATGGGGCGCCCTCTCCAAAAATATGATCGTTATTTTTCACTGCTTTGTAGACTTTTGCGCTTTATTAAAAATCCAATAGCATTATGGGAACGTTTATCAAAAGGTAAAATATATGGACGTGATTTATCTAATTAATAATATTCGCGCATATAAAATGTATTTTTAATACTTTCCCTTTTTTTATCCTAGTATAGGTCTAACATTAATTTCACAATTTTATCAATCTATATATAAATATGAAAAAAATCATTAGCTTGATTGTTGTATTTTTACCATGGTTACTTAAACGAAGATTTTACATATGGTTTTTCAAATATGAACTGCACGCAACAAGCCATATTGGTTTGTCATGGATACTGGTTGATAAGCTGTCCTTAGCCCAAGCCGCTAAAATTGGTAGTCTTAATGTAATCAAAGGACTTAATCAACTACAGATGGCTGAAAGTTCAAGTATCGGTAATTTAAACTGGATCTCGGCTTTTCCGCTTAATACCAATAGCCTGCATTTTCAACATGAAGCCGGACAGAGAAACCCTGATTTGGTTTTGGGTGAGCACACTGCAATTACCAATAGGCATTTGCTTGATTGCACTAACCGTCTTGAGATCAAAAGATTTACAACTTTTGCCGGTTTTAAATCGACTGTATTAACACATAGCATTGACCTTAAAGAATGCAGGCAAGCTTCAAAACCTATTACGATTGGCGAGTATTGTTTTGTCGGTACGGGTTGTATTTTATTGGGTGGTACTGTTGTACCAGATTACAGCGTCCTAGCTGCGGGTTCTACCATACATAAACCTATGGAGCATACCTACGCTTTGTATGGTGGCTCACCTGCAAAGTTCATCAAAAGCCTTGAAACAGATGATTTAAACTACTTCAAGCGTACAACCGGCTTTATTTTTTAATTTATGAAAATCCTACACATTATCCGCTCAGTTAATCCTGAAGGCGGTGGCCCTATAGAGGGCGTTTTGCAACTTTCCCGTATTAAACAGAATGAAGGCCATATGGTAGAAATCCTCAGTCTGGATGCGCCGGGTGACTCGTGCCTTGAAGGTTTTGCGTTGCCTGTTCATGCTTTGGGACCAGCACTGGGTGTTTATGGTTATAGCAATAAATTTAAAGCCTGGCTGCGTGCTCATTCTTCGGAATATGATGTTTTTATTATCAATGGTATTTGGCAATACCACAGCTTTGCCAGCCATTGCGTATTAAAAAGCCAGCAGAGACCTTATTTTATTTTTACTCATGGCATGCTTGATCCGTGGTTTAAACATACATACCCGTTAAAACATTTAAAAAAATGTTTGTACTGGCTGTGGGGTGAATACCCTGTGTTGCGCGATGCCAAAAAAGTTATATTTACCTGTGAAGATGAAAAACTGCTGGCGCGGCAATCATTTTGGCCTTACCGCTGTAATGAACAGGTGGTTAATTATGGTACTGCAGGCCATAGCGGTAACAGCAATGAACAACGCCGCTTGTTTTTAGACAGTTACCCGCAACTAAAAGATAAACCGTTTTTGCTGTTTTTAAGCCGTATTCATCCCAAAAAAGGCGTTGATTTATTAATTGAAGCCTTTGCCAAAATCACTAAACAACAACCGGACCTGCAACTGGTTATCGCCGGACCGGATCAGGTTGGCATCGTTGCCGATTTAAAAAAACTGGCCAAAAATTTGGGGGTTAGCGATAAAATCACCTGGACCGGCATGATAAAAGATGACCTTAAATGGGGCGCTTATTATAGCGCCGAGGCGTTTATTTTGCCTTCGCACCAGGAAAATTTTGGCATTGTGGTAGCGGAAGCGCTGTCTTGTTCTTTGCCGGTTTTAATCAGCAACAAAATCAATATCTGGAATGAAATTGAACAGGATAATGCCGGTATTGTTGTGGAAGATACCGTTGCAGGTACGGTAGATTTGTTTACACGCTGGCATGACATGGATGACGAAACCAAAGCAA
>CAILCX010000021.1 GCA_903832775.1 uncultured Methylobacter sp.
CATAAACCATATTGGTCTTCAAATCGATGTCGCCTTCTTCATAATCAGGGTAAGGCAAAACTTCAAAGAGTGTTTTGTTAACATAATTAAAAACTGCGGCGGCTGTTACTGATTTATCTGACCATTGCTCAACCTGTAGTTTTTCCTTCTTCAGTTCTTCAAGTAACTCGACTGCTATTTTTTTTATTTCATCCTTCTCTTTTCTTGCCAGCTCTTTGCCTTGCCTTAAAATATCAAAAATAGCTTTTTGCTCGTCAGATAGCCCTTCTCGTTTAGTCTCTGCTTTTCGCAAACACCAACAATGATTCTATCTAAGGCCACAAGGCCTTCGTCTTCTTCGGTGATGCGCGTCCATTCGTGGAAATGCTGGTACTGGCCGGTAACGCTGCCAATGCGGCTTTCAAGGCCATTGCTTAACAGCACAAAAGCGTTGTAATGAAACAGTTTGGAAATAACGTCTTTGTAATCGGTAAAATTCTCGTTGTAAGCGTTTTCCAATTTGCGGTGGGCGGCTTTAAGTTCAATAAACAGCAAAGGAATACCATTAACAAATCCGATAATATCCGGGCTTCTTTGCCTGCCGCTTTTGCCGTCTATCCACAATTGTTGCACGGCTTAAAAATGATTGTTCTCGGCCTTATCAAAATCAATAACTTTCAGGGTTTTATTTTTGACCGGTTCGCCTCTGTCATTAATAAAGTCAATGGCAATGCCGTTTCTGAGCAGTTGATGTTTTTCGTAATTGATTTCAGCCAAAGACTTGGTGCTGCTTTCTTCTATCAGTTTTTCATAAGCCAGCTTATAGGCTTGCTCGGGTAAGCCGGGATTAAACTGCTTAAGCTTGGCCAGGACTGTTTTTTTAATCACCACTTCTTTTTTGTTGAGCCGACCCAAAGTGCCATCTTCGCCAAAGGTTTCCTTGTTGTAAGCCAGTAACGTATCCCAACCCAACTGATTAAAAAATAAATCAATCGCAGTTTGTTCAATTAAGCGGTCTTCTGAATATTCCCTGGTCATTATTTGAACGCCGATTTCTTGATTAAATGTGACTTGCCCTAATGTGCGGCCTTTGCTCATCAGACGTTTATTAATGATTTATCTCGTACTTGCTCAGGTAAGTTCGAGCAACCGTTCCCCGGCTAATATTTTTTCTTCGATAAGTGGCAGTAATCGTCCGAACCACCCCAATAAATCTTTGCGGCGAGTATTACCCACTCTTATCCAACAAAGTACGCAAGGATTGTCATCAGCGTTATGTAAAATAACAAAATCTTCGTCTTTACTGATAATGACGCTTTGATTTTGTTTGGCCCACGCGTAAATTTCTCTGTCTGGAGTCTGCATCATGTTTAAATCGTCAACATGGAAAGATTCGTGACCCAGTTGCTGCAACATGCGCGCTAAACCAATAGGTAATTGCGCATCAACTAAAAAACGCATGCTATGCAACGCTTAATACAGGATGGTCAATTGAGTGGGCAGCGTAGGCAAGTGAAGCGGTAATATCTTCCGGTTCAAGATAGGGGTAATCTTCCAGGATTTCTGCGGTGCTGGCTCCTGATGCCAATAAATCAAGTATATCTTTTACTCTAATGCGCATATTACGAATACAGGGGCGTCCACCGCATATTTGTGGGTCAATGGTGATTCTGTTTAATGTATTCATGAGTAATAATGGTTTTTAAAAGTAATAGCGTGAGCTGAGTTTAGCATAATCCCCTTTAGAACCTTGGAGAAAGTCAGTTTAAAAAATTGTTAATCAGTCGCCGCCGGAGTCTCGCCAGAGCGTAACTCTTCTGCAAAAGGCACATCTTGCCATGAACCCGCTAACGCCTTAATGGAATCAGGCCATGTGCTGACAGTTTTTTCATCAATAATGCGTTTTAACCATTGCTGAGTAGAAAGCCCGGCTATTTTGGCGGCGGTGATAATTCTGGCTTCAGTCGTTTCGTCTATTTCTACGATAAGTTGTTTCATTTTTACCTCTCTGTAAATTGAGTTGAAAAAATTACTTTTCTTCTTTATAAAACTCTCATTGTTATCAAGCCAGATATGGGGTTATTTTCTTGGCCATCTTAGACTTCAATTTGTCCATTCATTAGTTTAGGCAATAAAATGTCCCGTGCTTCTCGGAGTTTGGTGTTTTGTTTTTGAAGATTCCAGACAAGAACAAAAATATTTTGTGCTTCTTTTTCAAATTCGTACATTGCTACTTTTGATGGAATTGATATTTTGATTTCTTCACCTAATTTCCTTGCAGACAATTCCGTTTGATTTATTGAGCCTTCACCCATTGCTTCTATTTGCCTTTCTTTGGAACAAGGGATAGTAGGTTCAAATCCTATCGTCCAGACCAATTGAATCAAAGACTTACAAAATTAATTTTTTAGTAAAAAGTAAAAATTGCGGTTTCGGGTACTCATACGGGTACACTTTGCATAGTTATTGCCAATATTAAAAAGCATAAAATTGACGGCAACGGTTGCCGAATTTAATATTCGCGGACAATAATAGCAACGGCGGACGTGGCAGTTGCGGTATAGCAGATCATTCGTAATGAACAGGCACGAGGTCGACTCTCGTCATTGGCCCCATAAAAGCACAGTATCAGCCGATTAACCTTGAAATGGTTAGGTATCGCATTTAATTAATGCCCAGCATAAATCGTCAACGTTTTGCGGATTCGCGCAATCATTGCCGATCATCACGTACAAATAAGTCAGTAATCTCCAGCATATATTTTTTCATTGGCTGTCTTTATCGATAATAACTGTAGGTTTAGTTGAATACGGGTTATTTGGCGAGTCATTGCTATATCTGCGACTGATTTTTTTCTAAACCAGATCCAACAGTTGGCGTTACCCCCTCCCCTAAAATCAAGTTGGTATTCGAAAAGTAATAATGTGAACTTGCGGTTACGACCCCTTGCAGACAGTCATTACTGATTTTGAATGACTGCAATATCACATATAGCTGCCGATTGATTTCAAGAAGTCGACATAAAAGAACGCAAGATTTTCAAAAAGCTATTTAAAACCATTTTAAAATTTACCCTCGAAACCGAAAAGCCAATATTTTGCGAGCAACAGGATTAATTATCTGGATTGGACAAAAGTGCGGCAAGAGGCGTTATTTAACTTAAAATTCAGCGCCTAAACAATTTTATTTTTTCTCAAATAACCGCTTGATTCGTTCATAGCCAATGCAAGTTCAATATATCGTAAATAAACTAATGGCTTACCCGCTGTAAATCCTTGTTAACAGCCAATTGTTCAAGGCGCTCTGCCAACCATATTTTTATGATGGATTGACGTGTTACGCCCACGCGACTTGCTTCTTTATCCAGTGATTCAAGCATCCAAACCGGGAAATCAACATTGACCCTTTTTTGATCTTGCAGCACTCTTTTGGCTTTCGATAAATCCAGGAAGTTCAGGATATCCTCATCATTATCAAATTTTTCATCAAAATCTTTAGCTTTCATACAGGTTAATCTCTTCTTCTCGTGAGCGGCGCACCGAAATAATTCTAATATTGGTGCCTCGGTAGGTAATAACGCCAGACCAGTGTTTATCGGCAATTCTGCCTATGCATAAAGATCGAGGTTCATCGACTGTTTTTGCCGGTATTTCAACAAGATCAGGATCATTCCATAATTGCCGGGCAGTCGTGAAATCTATTCCATGCTTTTCCAGATTAGTCTGGCTTTTATTTTCATCAAATTCAAATATCATCATTGTATAAAAAATATACCATAATTATATAAATCACAAGTGAATCTTCCTGCCGGCTTTGATTAAGCAAACAGAAACCCTTAATTTTTGAAGGACGCTAATGACTGAGCATTGATTTTGTCACATTTCTTGCTAACACCAGTAGGCAAATAGCCCCTATTAAATATAGTGGAATCCAGGTATTCGGAGTCATGTCCAGTTTTATTAAACCATTTCATTTCGAAATAGTCATGGCTCTTGCTACGCTTAGCATGAAAAATAAGTTGACGCAGGTAAAAATGGAGTTGACTATCAGATGCCAATTTTCGGCATTACACAAATTAAGGAAAGTTTTATGGTAACTACTCGCCCCGTATAGACTCCAGTTCACCCGTCAGCGCCATTTGAACAGCAATAAGCGGGTTATAACCTTTGTTTGCCATCGTTTGCAAATAGCTCGATATTCGACAATAAGCCTGCGCATAAATTTCTGTTCTGA
>CAILCX010000022.1 GCA_903832775.1 uncultured Methylobacter sp.
CTTATTCATTTTCCGCCTACCAAATTTCACAGCCACCTGAATCAATAAATTACCAAACTAAATTTTCAAATCAAAACAACCAATCCATTTAATTAAATAATTATTAAATATAACAATAGCTTAATAAAAAAACCAGCTGAAAGGGCCTTGACTTTATAATTGTAAATCTTTTCAATAACCTTATATCAACTGTGCATCCAATTTAAATCCAGCCAAACATTTGATGTGCAAAAAATCTACTTACTCTGTAGTTTTTATGATTTTTTCAATTATAATCAATTAACGCATTTTGCTTTTAAGACCAAAAAACCAGACTTCGTCAAAATCATGAATATAATATTTGAAGAACTCAAAGCTTCCGGCAATCTTCCTTCCCCCTCTGGAGTTGCCAAAGAAATCATGCGCCTCACTCAAAATTCGAACGTCACCATTGAAGAATTGGTGCATCAAGTCAAAGTTGATCCTGCATTAACAGGGCAATTACTTAAAATTGCAAATTCTGCCTTTTCAGGCCGATCAGAACCCGTCATCGCTGTTAAAGATGCAGTGATCAGATTGGGCAGTAAAATCCTGTCGAGGTTAGCCCTATCTCTCTCGGTATTAGACTCAAATCGGATGGGTAGATGCGCCGCCTTTGACTATGATAGTTTCTGGTCAACTTCATTGCTTCGCGGACTCGCAATGCAAGCCATTTCAGTTCATCAAAGAACGATTGCACCTGAAGAGGCTTTTACAGTAGGTCTGATATCAGAAATTGGCCGACTGGCCTTGGCTCAAATTTACCCTCTTGAATACAGTCACTGCCTGGAATCCGATTCTGAAAATTTACTGATACATGAACAAATTGCTTTTGCTATCGATCATAACAAAATAACCCTGGCCATCTTGGAAGACTGGGGCTTACCAGAAACCGTTATAGATGCAGTACAAATTTTCCAACAGTTCGACCCACAAACCTGTTTCCATAACCATCCGTCTGAAAAACTCGCCGCCCAATTACAACTGGCATCGCTCCTGGCGGATGACCAGAACTTGAATTTGAATTTTCTGAGCATTCAATCATTATTAAATAGATTCGATATCAACAGCCTGCAATTTAATGTTCTAAAAAAGCAACTTTTATCAGACTGGTATGAATGGGGAGAACTTTTATCAATTCCAGTCAGTAAAACCCAGGAATCAGTTAAAGAGAACGATCAACTCCAAACCATTACTCTCGCTCATAATGAGAAATCAGGCTTAAGCATATTGCTGATAGAGGATGATAGAATTCAGCTGGAAATATTAAGCAGTTACTTGTCAAATCAGGGGCACCACATAACTACAGCTCAAAACGGTGAACAGGCATTAAAGAGCTTGTTAACGTCTACACCACAAATCATCATTACCGATTATAAAATGGCGCCAATGGATGGACTAACCTTGTGTAAAACATTAAGGGCAAATAGTCAAACCCAACATATTTACCTTATCCTGATTACAGCCGATAAAGATATGACTACGATGACTGAAGCATTTGCTGTCGGGGCAAACGATTTTATAAGAAAGCCGATTACTCATAACGAGTTAAATGCGCGAATTTTGGGAGCTCAACGGACCATCCATCTACAAACTGAAAATAATATAAGACAAAAAGGCATCCAACGTCTTGCTTTCGATCTGGCGGCTACAAAACGACGCTTGGAAATGGTGGCCGCAACCGACCAGCTAACCAGTCTGCCTAACCGCCGACATGCAATTACAATCCTTACTCAGGAATGGCAAAAGTATCGACGCCATAATCGCCCACTTTCATTATTAAGCCTGGATCTTGATCTCTTTAAACAAATTAATGACAATTTTGGTCATGCTACCGGCGACATGGTTTTAATCCATTTTGCAAATATCTTGCGCCAGTCTATCCGAGCTGGCGATACTGCCTGCCGAATCGGGGGGGAAGAATTCTTGGTCATTCTTCCGGATACCGACTTGCAAACCTTGCGTATACTAAGTGAACGCATCCGCAATATGGTCGAAAACAACCAACCCGAACAGCTATACTTGTCACGTTTAGTAACCGTCAGCATCGGCGCAGCAGTAGCAGATTTGAAAGTGGATGAGAACGGCTGGGAAAATACGCTCAACCGATCTGACCAGGCGCTTTATTCGGCAAAAACATCAGGGCGGAATAGGGTTAAAATTTTCGAAGACCTCCCTTCAGACGCTCCTTTAAAGACTAAAAGTTAAGGCGTCAAAAGAGACTTACCCCTTTTGAAAGAATATAAATACTTAACGTTTATTGACCATTGGATTGCAATGGAAAATAGGGGGCTTTACCCAGCACCACACGAGCTTCATTGAAACTTTTTTTCGCCTCTGAACTGCAATGATACACGGATAAAAACGGTTTTATCTTGTCGACCCCGGAAGATAATTCATCAAGCTTGTCTTTAAAGTCACTAAATGTTTCTGTAGCAAGCAGAGCGGCTCTAAACTGTCCGATAGTTATATTTCTATCTGACAAAACCCTGAATGATTTATTTTGCTTAAGTGCTTCATTTTGTATGGCTTCATTTGCACCTTGTGGTTCCAACTGAATTAGTTCCAATACTTGATCCGGTTTAGGCTGGTCGCCCATGGAATTCATAGCGCGTTGTAAATTGGTATTGATAACACTTAGCGCCTCTATCTGCTTTGATAGTGTCAACAATTGCTCTTGAGTAGTCCTTAGCTGAAGTAATTCACCAAACAAACCCGCCCATTGTTCACGTAACCAAGCCATTCCATCAGAAACATGATCAAATGAATGAAATGGACTATTGTTTGAGCTTAAAAAAATCTCTTCAATAAGCTGAAAAATCCTCACCGAATCAGCATGCGCATATTCGACGTTTTCATTAGTTTTGTTTCGCAAATAGGTTTGATATTCAGCGTAAACTTTCACTTCTATCAAAATATATACGGGAATATTTCGAGAATATGCTGATTCCAGTTCTTTCTTGATTATGGCGTCATAACCTTCAAAAAACAATTCGCCCGTCTTATTCTCGACACCCGCTTTAAATCCGGAATCACCACCGATTACAAGTACATAGATATCAGCCTTGGTGACTTCGCGAGGCAAAAATCGATCAAATGGGGCATCCAGAGAAAACGAAATATCTGCTTTGTTTGAGGAAACGGACTGGTAACCCATAGTTTCAATAAAACAATCTACAGAAGATTGAACATGCTTCATGTCATAGTAAGCCGAACTTACAAAAACAGATGGTCGTGACATTTATTATTCCCTTAAACTTGGCCTGCTGCCAGAAAACTCATCATTTAGGGTGGCTGTCGATACAGCCGATTACCCAAGATGCTCAAAAAAGCCGCCTTAGAACCGGATAGTAGCCTTAGTATAGCTATTTATTTTAACTTAACCGATTAGTTTAAAGGGACTTAATTTTAAACTTGACCCCTAATGTTACCCAGTAATACGTTAAAGTAGCTATAGCTAAAGAACATCGAAGACTTACGACCTACAGTTTTCAACGTTAAATTCAAATTGGAACTCACATGAAATTAAGTGGCGCTGTTGTTTTCCGAGCCTGTTTTTAAGGATCTTTCAGAGCTACGAGCATATAGTATTTATGCCTGTCGCTTTCTGGCGGCCATTTGATTTAATGTCATTTTGGTAGCCATTTAATTTTCTGCTAAAGGTATTTGGCTAAAGCACTATTAAATCGCATTATTCATCATTGTAATATCTAAGACTTCTTTTGTCAGCGCGGAGTCTAACAGGGAGGACTTTCAACGCTGTTTGACATGCTCGATTCGGAAATCACCTTGATTTATTGACACGTAGCCAATACAGCTTGATTAAAAATATTTGCCGCACTTTCCAGTAAGGTGAAATTTCCTTTTGCTCGGGTAATGCCGGTGTAAACCAGTTCCCGGGTCAATACCAGACTTCTGGTTTCCGGCAGAACCATCACCACATGATTAAACTCGGAGCCTTGGGATTTATGTACGGTCATCGCGAACGCCGTTTCCACATCCGGCAGACGCAGGGGCGAGATCCAGCGCATGCCAAACTCGTCGTCAGGAAATGCCACCCGTAGCTTATTGTTGCTATCTTTAAGCGTAATACCAATATCACCATTCATCAGACCAAGATTGTAGTCATTACGCGTAATCATGACGGGACGACCTTCATACCATAGCGCTGGTTTTTGATTGGAAAACAGCCACTGCTCTATGCGTTGATTTAGACCTGCCACACCCCATGGACCTTGACGTACAGCACATAAAACCTGGAAGGCGTCGAAAGCCTCAAGCACCTGCTTTGCCCATTGTGGACAGTCATTTTGATCCGAAGGACGCTCTTTATTGATAACAGCACGATAATAACCATAGCCTTGATGCTGCGCTGGCTTACCGTCGTCCGACACTCCTGTATTTGCAGTTACCAAGCGCTTTAAGACTTCATCGGCTGGATGACTCAACACAAAGTGACTAAGATCTTTATATTTAACAGTATCTTTTAAGATGGCTAGTGCGCGTTTAGCATCACCGTTATTGACAGCCCGGGCTAATTGCCCGATGCCGCTATGCTCATCAAAACGGTGGCTGTAGCGTAGCATGATGGTTTGTTGATTCAACGCAGTGCCAACTGTGGCTGGATTGCCAAGTATCGCTCCAGCAAATTGTTTAAGCCAATCCCTCGTTAGTTCATCATAAGCGGCGTTTTCAGCACCATGACATAAGTCACCCATTACCGAACCGGCTTCGACTGACGCCAATTGATCTTTGTCACCCAACAGTATTAGTTGGGCGGATTCGGATAGCGCATCTAATAACGCTGACATCATCTCCAAATCAATCATCGACGCTTCATCGACAATCACAATATCAGCCACCAACGGATTATTCCTTTGATGAATATAGCTTCGGGAATCATGGCGACTGCCCAATAAACGATGCAGAGTGTTGGCTTTTTTCGGGATGTGTTGTTTAATCTCGTCTGCAATATCAAGTTTTCCCAAGGCCTTACCAATCGACTCACTGACTCGCGCAGCTGCTTTGCCAGTCGGTGCAGCCAGTAAAATAGTCGGCTTACGCGTGTTATTCGATTCGATCTTAGCCAACTGAATCAACAAGGCCAGCAGCTTGGTCAAAGTAGTCGTTTTACCGGTGCCTGGGCCGCCGGTGATAATCGCAAAACGGGCACGAAGTGCCAATACGCAGGCTATCTTCTGCCAATCGGGATTTTCTACGCTATCTGGAAACAAAGACTGTAATTGCTGTTGTAACGTTGCAGGAAGAGCATCCCTGACAGGTAACAAGCGTTCCTGAATGGCTACATTCAGAGTTTGCTGATATTGCCAAAATCGCCTTAAATATAATCGGTTGCCATTCAGAACCAATGGAGTACTGCCATTTCCTGATCCGACTAACAATGATTCCCCTAGAGCAATTTGCCATTGTTCGAGGTTATAGGACTTAAAGAAGCATAAACAGTCGTCGGCTTCCGACTGTAACTCATCGTCACTGGCGATAACCAGCGACAGTTTTGGTTGTTTACAAAGTTTTTCCAAATCCAGATACACTTCACCGCTACTTAATTGATGGCTGACCAACGCTCCAGCCCAGAGCACCAGCTCACTAGCAGTAGAATTCTGGTCAAGTAAAAACAAGACAAAAGCCCTGTCCAATGGACTCAACCAACCACGACCAACCCATGATTTAATGCTTTCAAGAACTGATGATGGATCTGTCATGCACTTTCTCCCTGGAGAGCAGATCCTGAAAACAGGCTATCCATACTTTCAATCAAAACTTTAGGCGGTTTAATTATTATTCGACCACCGGTCGAACCATGCGCACCTCGTAAAAACAGGTAAAGACCGCCGCCGACATGGCTATCATAATCGTAACTAAGACCAAGCCTTACTTTCAGCAAACGATGCAAGGCTAACAGGTACAGGGTACATTGCAGATCATAGCGTTTTGTTAACATTGCAGCTTCCATGACATCTTCTGTGTAGTCAGCATCATTATTACCCAGGCCATTAAATTTATAATCGGCGACATAGTATTGCTGGTTGTGGACAAAAACAAGATCGATAAAGCCTTTCAATAGACCATTCAACTGACCAGGCAACAAGCAAGGACGAGGTCTCGCGGCAAAGGTATGGTTGGTAACCAAACGATCCAGTATTTTTACATTGACCTCATTGCTTCCGATAAGAAACTCGAGTTCAACTTGAAATTGATTAGGACCCAGGTCCGCCAAACAAGCAGACTTACCTTCAAGCAAGGGCATTGATAGCCATTGCAGCAGTGCCCCGGCAATAATTTCTCGCTTGTTATTCCATGTATCGTTAATAAAAATCTTATTGATCAATTGCTGGCGTAGCTCCGACGATTCCCGCATTACTTTAAAACCTTGATAGGCGCACTGCTCCAATAGTTCATGAATTAACACCCCTGGACCTGCGCCTCTTGGCAAGCTATGAATGCCGGATAACGTTTTTGTTAATGATCTAACATTGATATCGGCTTCATCGCTCTGTTTGTCATCCCGAGATGTTTCAGGTACGGGCAATTCATCGCCCTGAATTACACCTTTAACTTCAGTTTGCAAGGCGCTGTAACTGGCTATCCACCAGTTATCAGCAATCCTGGCGGTTGACACTCTGGCTAAATCCAACATTTCCTGTTGTTGAGTAGGATAATAATTATCCAGAGTCGACATGGGAAATGCTGCTAGCGTAATTGCTATGCAATCACCTTTAAGCCGAGTCAGATGGCTGATTAATTCACTGGCTGGTGTTTTTGCTTGCCAACCCAAAACATAGCCTATTGCGGACTTATCCAGTTGCGATTCTCTTGCACTACCCATTTTTACCGGTGCAATACCCAACCAACAAGCATGTTGCGCGCGGGTCATCGCGACATAAAGCAAGCGCAAATCTTCTTGGTGTCGCTCCCTGTCGCTCAAGGCTTTGATAGCCTCATCTTTACTCAAATCAATGACTAAATGCTGATTCTCATCATGATATTTATAGTAGGCATTACGACCACTGACTTCCCTGAAACTACAGATAAAAGGCAAAAACACCAATGGATATTCCAGTCCTTTTGATTTATGGATAGTGATAATCTTGATCAGATTCGCGTCACTTTCCAGACGGATAACATTTTCATCGCTGACCTGATTGTTTTGATCAGCAATGGCCTCCGCCAAATGCCGAATCAAGGCTTGCTCGCCTTCTAGTTGACTGCTGGCTTGCTGAAGTAGTTCCGCCAGATGCAGAAGATTGGTTAAACATCGTTCACCGTCATGATCGAGTTTCAGTTGTCTATGCAGCCCGAAATCATTGATCAGTTGCCGCAAGGTGGGCAAGATGCCATCTTGCTGCCACCGCTGCTGGTAACTGATAAAACGTTCAAGTTGTTGCTCCCAACCGGGTTCATCCTGGGTGAGATGATGTAATGCCTGATAAGTCCAACCCAGAGTGGCTGTACTCAGTGCAGCACGCACCTTTCGTTCGTTTCGTGGATCGGCCATGGCTTTAAGCCAGATTAACAAGTCGCCTGCTGTGGCGGTTTCATAAATGGAATCACGCTCGGACAGATAAACGCTGCGCAATTCTCTGCTTGCCAAAGCATTGCGCATGATTTTAGCTTCTTTGCCGGTTCGTACAAGAATTGCAATATCTTCGGGTTGCAAGGCACGAAAAGTATCAGCCAATTTAAAGCCGGCAGCCCCCTCATTTGCCAAATTCAGCAAACGCACAATCTCGCTGGCGGTTACTTCTGCCATCTCATTACGATATGCTGGCAAACCGATTGGCTCGGGTAACTCGTTATGCCATAGTGTTAAAGCAGCTGCGGATTGTCCATTGACCACCCACTCCTCTTTTCGACCCTGCGCGTTAACCTGAATGAACGGCAACGGATCATCGGCTCCATTTTTAAAGCGGAATACCCCTTCGCCTTGATGATCAGCCTGAGAAAAAACCTGATTGACTGCACTTACCAGCGCAATGGTGGAGCGATAATTGGTAGCTAGCGTGTAATGCCTACCGATTGTAACTTTATGGGCTTTAAGATAAGTATAGATATCGGCGCCCCTAAACGAATAGATCGCCTGCTTGGGATCGCCGATCATAAAACAACCTAAGTCGTTAGTTGAAGGGCTAGCATACAACCGCTCGAAAATCCGGTATTGCACGGGGTCAGTGTCCTGAAACTCATCTATCAGCGCAACGGGGTATTGCTGACGAATTACGCTTGCCAGTTGTTCACCATTGGCACCCAGCAGAGCCTTATCCAGACGTGTCAACATGTCATCGAAGGTCATTTGCGCCAGACGTTGTTTTTCTATGTCATAGCGATTTCTTACCCAATGAATAGCATGCTTGATAAGTATTTCGCTGATACCCAATTCTTGTTGGGTATGACTGATGAAATCATCAAGGGCTTGAAAAGCCTCATGACTTAATTCAACAGCTTTGTCTTGATGTGCTTTGACTAATCCCGACTGTAATTTTTGTGAGCCGAATTTTACCAGCGTATCAATATCGGGATTAATGCCAATTTTCGCCCATAAAGCCAGTTCCGCCAATTTGCTGTTAAATGTCGCCACCCGGTATTGGTTGCCATTTAACCAGAGATTGGCAGAGGCATTATTCAACACCGTCTCGATAGTCTTCTGGTTGTTTAACCAAAGACTGCGGGCTTTCGTTTCAAGGCTGCGCCGATGTTGTTCCCAGTCCCCCCATATTTTAAAAACCGCTACTAGGTCTGCATCTTCACAGTCAAGCCCCCATGCTTCGGTTTCAGACAATAAGGGCTTAAGTAATTGAGTCAAGTCTTCAGGTGACTTTGCCAGTTTAAAGACAGCCGGACACGAGAATTCAGGTAAAGGATAAAAAAATGTCCGCCAATAATCGCGAACCACTTCGTTCAAAAGCTCGGCATCGTTAGTATTTACCTCCTGCCGGAACAGACTCCCGCTATCAAACGCATGTTGTTGCAACATGCGATTACACCAACTGTGTATCGTGTACACAGCGGATTCATCCATCCAGTTAGCGGCCAGTTCCAGACGACGGGCACAAGCGCCCCATTGATTTGAGTCAGTATAATAAGCCCGCAGTTGTTCCAGAAAAGGATCGCTATCCACCGCTTGTTGACGAAAAAAGCGCGCTGTCTGGGTAAGACGGGCACGGATACGGTCGCGTAATTCTTTGGTGGATGCCTCAGTAAAGGTAACAACCAAAATGTCAGGGGGTAATAACTCTCGTCTTGGCAACTCATTATCGGCAACATGCCCAAGAATCAGACGGACATATAAGGCCGCGATGGTATAGGTCTTACCGGTTCCCGCGCTGGCTTCAATCAAGCGGGTGCCGGATAATGAAAAAGTTAGCGTATCCAGTGGCTGGGCGACGCTCATGCTTGTGCTCCCGAAAGCTTGATCTGTGTAAATGCTGACAGGTAAAGTGTGTTGGCCCATTCCACAAAACCCTCTGTTTCAGAATCGAGAAATAAACTGGTAAAGCTCGGAAAAAACCGGGCCAGGTAAACATCTTGATCCACCTCACCCCTGCTCCAGTCATCGCCCTCGTATTTTGTTTGAGCTACAGCCAGCGCCTTATCCGGTGAGGCGCTTAACCAAACAAAGGCTGTTCTGCAAGCCACTGGCAACGGAGATTGCATGCCCAGTTTCCAGGCTTCTACAAGCATTGTGAGCTGGGCTTTAGCTTCGGATTGGGCTATGGCATCAATCTCAATCACCGTATCCAAACCTACCACCCTTGTTTGCAGATTCATACCGATCGCGCAACCCGCCAGATGCTGTACCCAGTAAGTCAACAAGTTGTAATATTTTATTTTTTTCTCATTAGTCAGCGCTTGTGCGGTTAAATGAATCATAACGCAGTGCTGACAATCACTGCTTTGCCGTAAATTACTCAGCTCGCCGGTTAACTGAACAGTGCTGTTATCGGGGAACGCAAAACTCAAGTCAACAACACGAGAGTCCATTTCACTTGGCCATAAAGCCAGTAATGCCTGATAATGCTCCCAGACCTGATTGACCGGAACGGCAAGGTCAGAAAAGGCCGTATGGACAAAGCCTCCCAATGGCAGATTGCCTTTTCGAGCCATGACCGAGCATTGCTGCTCAAAAAATGTTCCGGTGTCGACAGGTTTTTCGCTATGCAAAACTTTCAGCAAATCGTTGCGCAGCTCATAACTTTCAAGTGGATTAAATCCAAATGGTTCATTGTCTTCACTGGTGACGGTATCTGTATCGAAACCAAACTTGAGAGTGTGATTGCAAAAACTTTTAACCGGCGCTTTCAGGAAACGAGCTAAAGAACTGAGCGTTAGCAGGTTATTTTCATCATTGGCCAGTTTATTAACTCCTAATGAGCCGCTTAAAACGGATTCCTCAAACCATTCCCGTGCATAAGTGAATAAACGCGGATCACGCTGTTTCAACAAATACTCTGCGCTGAAAGGTTGCAACGGATGTTCGACGGTTATCGCTTTAAGCAACTCCGGAGAGTTATCGGGTAGTTGCCAGCCCTGACTCAGCGTATCGCGTAATTGACTGATCAATACTGAAGGTGGACGCTCACTGTTATCACGAATATTACGGCCTACCCAACTAATATAAAGTTGTTGCCGTGCAGAAAGCAAGGCTTCCAGAAACAGATATTGATCGTCCTGTCTACGCGAGCGATCGCCAGGACGATAGTGTCCACGCTGACTCATCAAATCAAAGCTTTGTGGTTGCTGACTGCGCGGATAATCACCATCATTCATGCCCAGCAAACAAATCAACTGAAAGGGAATCGCACGCATCGGCATCAAAGTGCAGAAATTGACTCGGCCACTGAGAAAGCGTTGGTGCAGACCAGGTTCATCTACAGCAGATAGCCAAGCTTCCCTAACCACAGACAAAGGTAAAGTTTCAGTTGCAGTCAATCCGGCTTGTTCGCAACATTGCCCCCAATCTGTCAAGGCATGAGTCAGTGTTTCCTGCATTTTCCTGTCACGCTCGTCACTGATAAGGAAAAAATCTTCCAGTAATTTCAATAGCACATGTTGCCAGTCATCCGGGTTTTGAACTTGCCGCAATAAAGTCGCGTAGTTTTCCAGTGTTTCCATTAAAAATGACAAACCGCCTAGCCATTGCGCCTCCAGGCCACCGATTTCGGGATAGGGTTCGATAGTATTGAAAGCGGCACCGGCTCCGACCGCATAACCGAGCAACATCCGCCGTAACCCGAATTGCCAGGTATTGGCATCCATATCTTTGGGCATAGCGACAGACTGAGTGCGTTGCCCGGCATTCAAGCCCCACCGAACACCCGCTTCTTCAACCCACCGATGCAAGGTGGGAATGGAGGCTTCTTCAATTGCAAAGCGCTTCCTTAAAGCCGGCACTTCCAGCAAACCTAGAAATTCACTAACGGTAAAGCGTGACTCAGGCAGATTAAGCAATACCTCAACCGCCACCAACAAGGGATTTTGGCCTCGCTGTTGCTGATCGGCCAAACTGTAAGGTATATAACGAGGATCATCAGGTTGCACACTCCCAAAAACAGCGCGGATATGCGGAGCGTATTTATTAATGTCCGGCACCATGACAATCACATCGCGCGGTTTTAACGTCGTGCCGTTTTGGACGGCAATATTAAAACGGTCTAACAACTGATCGTGTAATATTTCCACCTCCCTTTGCGGACTATGGGCAATGTGAAACACCAAAGACAAATCCGTCCCAGGGAGTTCGACAGGGTCAGCGGGTATAGGCTCTAAATCCAGTATTGATTGTTGTAAGTGTTGCAACAGACTGCGTTCTTGAGGCTCTCCGTAATCCTTGAACAAATCAATTTTATTGTCCGGCCAATGCCAGTTTGCATAGGCTTGGGTTTCATCAAACTGATCAAGCAAACGAATATAATCACGCCCCTGTTTGCCCCAGGCAGCAAGTAAGGGTTGCGCATGAAGGTGGAGTTCATCATCAGACAACGAGGCAGACATGCCTGTTTTATACAATTGGCGATGCCGTTCCGCTTTTAACAGTTCTTTATCTTCAATAATATCGGCCCAGTAATGCTGGCAGGGATTATGAATAAACAATACGATTTGGCAAAACTTACCTAATTTAGCCAGCACTTCGAGCGATTGCTGTGGTAAGGAAGATAAACCAAAAACCATTATCCGGCGCGGTATAGCTGCTGGAGGCTGCTCCAGTTTATCAATATTAACCATAAACTGTGAATGTACCGAAGCTCGACTCGCAGATAAAGTATGATCGGGGCCCAAATCATCGAGCACTGCTCGCCACAAGCCGGCTTGCCAACGATGCTGTACAGGCAAATCAAGCAATTCCCCAAGGGCATTACGCAAACCATACTCACCATTTGCCCAATCGGTAAGCCAATCCGAACGATAAACCTGATATTGGTCAAATAGATCAGCCAGTTGTTCAGCAAGTTGATAGCGTTTGCGGCTGTTGTTATCGTCTGCTAAAAAAATCGTCAGGTTATCAAATTCGGGTTGGGCGATTAATACAGGCAATAAACGGTATAATCGCCAGGTGAGTGGAGCTTTTGCCAGAAGTTGTTCTTTGGGAATTTGCTGCCCTATGACTGCACGATAAATACTCCAGATAAACAAGGAGGGCAATTTCATTTCAATCGCTGCCGCAATCCCGAGAGAATTATTTTGCGCCAGACTTTGCTTTAACCATTGCCCCATGCCATTACTTTGCACCAGAAATACATCGTTTTCCAGAGGCGACAAGGGATGTTGTTTCAACCAATATTCCACGACATCACGCAAGGCTTCGAGCTGATTGGAATGGATTACGGCAATACCGCTTTCAAGCGCCGTCAGATGGCTAGCTTCGGTCATGGGGATATGCCTAGAATTGGAAATTCGGTGAAGTTATTAATGTGCTTCCGGATTTCCCAAAACCGGAAAATCTTAGGCGGTTAGACCTTTTGCACTAAGTATTATTCATTTGCTATCTTATCAAACATCACATTTAAGCAATGCACAGCCAACTTCTGTCATGGTTTTTTGGTCATATTTTTCTCTAAAAAAATATTTTAATCAATTGCCCGATGAATACAGATATTAGGAAACACCGACATCAAAAAATAATCCGTATACGACAATAACCAGCAAACACAAGATAGTATTAATCGCCCCATAAGTTCCCGTCTCAACCAGCCTTAGTTTCTTTAGTATCAGTAAAAATAAAGCATGCAAAACTTATGGGACGATTAATAGTTTGCCAAGACAGGTAGTTTGAAATTACTGAAACTATCAGGCCAACTTAAAAAAATCGAACTTCGGGATTTTGTGAAACATTCTTACGGCAAATAAACATTCCATTTCATGCCTCCCAGAGTTTCACTTTTTTTTCCTTCCAAAATGCCGCCCATCAAACTAACCAATTCATAAACGACAGCCATTCCAATACCATGCCCATGAATATTTTCGTCGGCACGCACACCTCTTTTTAGTATTTCAGCAAGTTTATCGGGTGGGATACCTGTGCCATCATCTTCTACCTGTAACAAAACCGCAAACTCACGACGACCTTTGTTCTCATTCAAGGTAACACTAACTTTTACGGTTCTCTGGCACCACTTACAAGCATTATCCATCAGATTGCCGGCGATTTCGTATAAATCGCCTTCTTCATAATAAATCAAATTTTGTTCCGGCATATTTAAATCGAACGTTATGTTTTTATTGATATAAACCTTATCAAGCGACGCCTTTATTTTGTTTATAACCAGAGACAAATCTACCGTTCCTGTCGTTTTATGCTGGCCCTTTGCCGCAGCTCTTTGTAATTGATACTCGACAATTTCGTCCATACGATAAATCTGCTCTTTTACTGAGTCGTTATTAGCACTGAAAGACTCGGCGTAACCACGCAATATCGACAGTGGCGTTTTCAGACTATGCGCAAGGTCAGCCAAGGCATTGCGATAACGTTCAAGATGGGCACGTTCACTGTTGATAAAGGCATTTAGATTTCCAGCCAAACCTTTTAGCTCTGTCGCATAATTCCCGTCTAAATGTGTTTTTTTACCCTGCTCAATAGCCTCAAGATCTGTTACGATGAGCCTCAATGGTTTTAAACTCCAGCGTAATAAAATTAGCTGAATCAATATCAACACCAAACCCAAGGCCAACAACCATCCTCTCAGCGTTTTTCTAAAGCGTTCAACCTGATTTCTAACAAACTGGGCATCTTCAGTTACGGTAAAAATATACTCATGCTCAACACCCGCCATATTTTTCCAAATAACTGCGTAATGCAGAGCGTAACGATCATGTTCGGTTAATAAAAACGCGAAATTCCCGGGTGGTAGGTCTGGTGGCAAAGTGACCTGAAGACCAATAGCCGATGGAGATCGCCAAAGCAGATTTTGTTTTGCCCTGTGTATAAAACCATAAAGACCTGAACCAGGTGTTGCGAATTGTGGCTCAGGCAAACTGGTCGGCATACTTAACTCGCCAGAGCTTTTCAGCTCGGCAACTGATAAAAGAGAATAGACATAAACCTGGAGTTTTTCCTGTAAGGCTTGCTCGGCACTTTCTCTAAAACCTTGCTCCAGCACCACAGAAACCAGCGCAAAAAATGCTGCAAGCACTAAACCTGCAGAAAAAAACAATCGGTAACTTAAAGATTTAATTTGCATTTAGAGGCACTGGATTAACGTGAAAGTCTTTTAGTCACAACGGGAAAGATTTAAAACACAGTGAAAAAACATCCACGAAAAAAAACCAACTCTTGTACTTTAAGGCTTCGTGGTAAATATCAATCAGGCTGACCAGAGATCAGATAACCTCGACCACGTAAAGTTTCAATCGGTTTACGCGTTCCGTCAGGATCGAGTTTTTTTCTTAATCGGCCTATAAAAACCTCAAGCACATTACTGTCGCGCTCGAAATCTTCATCGTAAATATGAGCAGTCAAAACGGATTTTGAAACCACTTCACCTTTACGAAACATCAAATATTCCAGCACCTTATATTCGTAAGCAGTTAACTCAAGAGCAATACCGGAGACTTTAACTTCTTGCGCCACGGTATCCAGCTCGATGTTATCATGAACTAAAACCGGATGAGGCTGACCGGCTGAACGCCTGATCAAGGCATTAACTCTTGCCAACAACTCTTCATAATGAAAAGGCTTTACGAGATAATCATCAGCACCCGCTTCCAGTCCCTCTACTTTTTCCTGCCACCGACTACGAGCTGTTAGAATCAAAATAGGAACTCTTACCTTGTCTTTACGCAATCGCTTAATCAATTCGATCCCGGAAAAATCGGGTAAGCCAATATCTATAACAGCCGCATCAAGAGGATATTCCTTGCCCATGTAATAACCATCGAGACCATTATGTGCAGTATCAACGGCAAAACCCTTGTCCGCGAAGAAATCGTGGATCTGTTCGCAAAGCTTTATCTCATCTTCTACAATTAAAATGCGCATTTATTGACTTACCTAAAGTTAACTGACTAATTGGCCGGTTTCGGCATCAATTTTATAATAATGAATACGTCCATCAGGAGTCAAAACCTTAATAATATAAATTGTTTTACCGCCGACTGTTTCCGTATGTGCCTCAAGCACTTTATTGTATGTTCCTTCAATTATTTGTTTAGTCGCCTCATCCAGACTAACACTTGCAAGAACGTAAGCTTGGGCAAAAAAGTTACTGAAAAATAATAAGGCAAGAAGGACAACTTTAAACATAATTTTTATGCGCAATGCAATATTTTACAAAACAAAAGTACACAATCTGCGCCCTACAGCTTATCCGTAAAAGAGGTATCATAAAAATAAATTAAGTTCTTTGGCTTTAATTTAAGTGCCAGCCTTGAACCAGGCTACTAATTTCATGCCCGAATGAAGCGCCAAGCTTACCTGCAATTTTATCAATTAGATGCTCTTGCTGACTAAAGTCAACCAGTGTCTCAGCGCCTATTAGATCTTTAGCTACCGTGTCCTGATTGCTAATTCCGTCAACAATACCCAGTTTTAGACCTTCTTCACCTGTCCAAACCAGACCTGAAAACATATCAGGACTTTCTTTTAGCCTATCACCTCGGCCTGCTTTAACCGCTGATATAAACTGCTGGTGCACTTGATCTAGCAGACCTTTCATATATTGTGTTTCATCAGCTTTAGGCGGCGAAAACGGATCCAACATTGCTTTATGTGTGCCCGCAGTCAGCAATCGGCGTTCAACGCCTAGCTTTTGCATCACATCTACAAAACCAAAGCCGTCCATGAGTACACCTATGGAACCTACTAAACTGGACGGATTAACAAATATTTTGTCACTGGCAGAGACAATAAAATAGCAACCTGAAGCGCACATATCGCTAACAACGGCATAGATCGGCAAGTCGGGATGCTCTTTTTTTATTTTTCTGATCTCTTCATACACATAAGAGGATTGAACCGGACTGCCACCCGGTGAATTGGCATGTAAAATAATGCCTTTAGTATGTTCATCTTTGACTGCATTTCTTAAGCTTTCAATAATGCTGTCAGCATTCGCCTCCTTATCCTCGGCAATCATACCGACTACATCAACAACTGCGGTATGATCCTTACTATCACTTCCTATGTTATGGCTTAACTTTGGGTAGATCGCCACACCAAATACAGCAACTAAATACACAAACATCAAACTCTTAAAAAAAACACCCCATCGTCTGGCCCTTGTTTGCTCGTTAATTGCAGCTAAAGCCAATTTTTCGATAACTTCTCGCTCCCAGCCCAATGTGTTTGTAACTTCTTGTTTATTTTGATTATCCATGACGCTCTAACCTCTAATAATATTCAGTAATTCCGCTGGCTGCTGTACGCACATCAACGGATGGTATTGTTGTAAGATTGCTTTAGGATGAGCTCCACACAACACAGCGACGGATGATATTTGGGCATTCATTGCCATTTGCAAGTCATAACTGGAATCGCCCAACATCAATGTCCTCTCATACCCAACATTTGTATATTGAACTATCTCATGCAACATAAGTGGATCAGGCTTTGAAGCAGTTTCATCGGAACAACGGGTAATGTTAAACAGGTCCTCGGTTGCTGTAGCTCGCAACGCTTGTTGCAACCCCGTCCTTGTTTTACCGGTAGCGACCGCCAATTGATAACCTGAATTTTTTAACTCCACCAACATATCGTAAACACCGGGGAATAAATCGTTTCGACTAATTTCCCAAGATAAATAAGTTTGCTGATAACTAGCCGCTAATTTCATTACCATCTCTTGGTCGACGCCAGGAAACAAATTGCTGAAGGCGTTTGCAATACTTAAGCCGATAACGTCTTTTGCAGCCTGATCTTCAGGAATGTTGCAACCACAATGTCTGGCCGCTGATTGCAGGCAATTTACGATCCAATCTATTGAATCGATCAAAGTACCATCCCAGTCAAAAACAATTAAATCAAACCTGTTCTTCATGTTTTAACAAGTCCTCCAGTTGCTGTGGCAAAGGAGCCAAAATTGTCAGTGGATCCCCAGTAACGGGATGTTGAAATTTTAATTTTTCTGCATGCAGGAACATACGCTTATAACCACGACCTTTAAATTTATGGTTAATATCATCCCTGCCGTAACGATCATCGCCAATGATCGGATGACCAAGACTGGCAGCATGAACGCGAATTTGATGAGTTCGCCCCGTTTTTGGTGAAGCCTCAACCAACGTCGAATCGCTAAATAATTTTACGCGCCGAAAAAGGGTCTCTGCTTCCTTACCCGCCGAACTAATAACAACTATCCTCTCACCACCTTTGTTGATATTTTTCAATAAAGGTGCGGTAACTATCAATTTCTTCCTGGCCCATTGCCCGGCCAAAAGAGCAAGATAAGTTTTATGAATGTTATTTTCACGAAAAAGCTCATGTAAAAGCTTTAGGGTACTGCGTTTTTTTGCGATTATCAGACAGCCTGACGTGTCTTTATCAAGCCTGTGAACCAATTCTAAAAAATGTGCTTCGGGCCTTAATAGACGTAAACCTTCAATAATTCCAGAACTTACGCCACTACCACCATGCACCGCAAAGCCGGCTGGTTTGTTTATAATCAGAAAACCATCATCTTCAAATAAAACACCGTGATGCAAAGCTGCTTGTAATCCCTGAGGAACATATGAAACTTCGCTACGCTCTGCAATCCTGACCGGAGGTATTCTAACTATATCACCAGCAACAAGACGATATTTAACGTCGACGCGTCCTTTATTAACTCTTACTTCACCTTTACGCACAATGCGGTAAATACGACTCTTAGGGACACCTTTTAATTGGGAAATTAGAAAATTATCCAAACGTTGGTCCGAGTTTTCTTCGGAAATTTCGACCAGTTGAACTTTAGGGGTTAGGTTTTTTTCATCACTATTCATTTCACAAATAATACCAGTATCTTGCTTCGATTGATTCTTTAAATTGATGTATAGCGATAAGATTGCTATATTAAGACAGTTTTTATTATTAAAAACATACTTTTGCTCAGCGGTTTCAGCTACGAAACTGCCTTAGAGCACTATCAATATTGATTAAAATAGCGGTGGATTACCACGCCAAGTCAATATTGTAAGATTTTTGGGTTCATTGTTCGACCCTAGACGAACGATTAATAACTCCTGTTTAAGACAGAATTTACAACCAAGACTGAATATAAACTTTATTTACTTAGAACTCTGTTCGTGAAAACAACACATTCTGCTTCCTTAAAGATGAAGATGGGTTATCCTCAAATAGAACATGCAGACCCGGTATATTTATTCCGAAAATCTAAGTTTTGCAGGCCCTTATAGCCATGCCTCTAAATAAACACGATCATTAAATCAAGTCTGTTAAGTAAAATCTGACTATGGAACAGGAAACAACAAGGAATATTGAATGAAAAGAATGCTTATCAACGCTACGCAGGCTGAAGAACTGCGAGTCGCCTTGGTAGACGGTCAAAAACTTTATGATTTTGACATAGAAGTACCATCTAAAGAACAAAAAAAGTCAAACATTTACAAAGGAATAGTAACTCATGTAGAACCCAGCCTAGAAGCTGCTTTCATCAATTATGGTGCTGATAAGCACGGCTTTTTACCTTTTAAAGAAATTTCTCCTCTCTACCGTAATCTTCAGGTAGGCGTTGAAAATGATGGTCGTCGTCCTGCCATTAAAGATCTTATCAAAGAAGGCCAGGAAATAGTCGTCCAGATTGAAAAGGAAGAACGTGGCAATAAAGGCGCTGCTTTAACTACCTATATCAGCCTTGCTGGCACCTATTTGGTATTAATGCCTAATAACCCTAAAGCGGGTGGAATTTCTCGTAGAATCGAAGGCGAAACTCGTAGCGACCTACGTGAAGTGATGGAAGCATTAGAGATTCCTGAAAGCATGGGTTTAATTGTCAGAACAGCTGGCTGCGGAAAAAATGCAGAGGAACTGCAATGGGACCTAAATTATTTGCTGCAATTATGGGAAGCCATTGAGCGCTCAGCAAATGAAAACTCCGCACCATTCTTAGTCTTTCAAGAAAGTAACGTTATCATCAGAGCTTTGCGCGACCATTTACGTGGTAATATTGACGAGATATTAATAGATAATGAAGAATCTTTTAAACTGGTACAAAACTTCTTGAAACAAGTTATGCCCCATTTTTTACCCAAGGCAAAACTTTATCAAGACGCAGTTCCTTTATTTAATCGCTACCAGATTGAATCACAAATCGAAGTTGCTTATGGGCGGGAAGTCTCACTCCCATCCGGCGGCTCACTGGTAATCGACCATACAGAAGCATTAACCTCAATCGACATTAATTCCGCCAGAGCGACTAAAGGCAGTGATATCGAAGAAACAGCTTTGAATACCAATTTGGAGGCTGCTGATGAAATTGCTCGTCAATTGAGATTGCGTGACTTGGGAGGTCTATTTGTTATCGACTTCATTGACATGATGTCGAATAAAAATCAAAAGACAGTCGAAAATCATTTACGTGATGCTCTTAAAATCGATCGCGCACGCATCCAGACCAGTCGTATTTCACGATTTGGCTTGCTAGAAATGTCCAGACAAAGAATGCGGCCTTCTTTAGGAGACTCCACTCAACTTCCATGTCCTCGTTGCAAAGGCCAAGGTACAATTCGTAATGTAGAATCAGTTGCTCTTTCTGTATTACGCATTCTTGAAGAGGAGGCAATGAAAAAAGGCACTGAAAAGGTAATTGCCCACTTACCTATAGAATGCGCGACTTTTCTATTGAACGAAAAACGTAGTGCAATTGAGCATATAGAAAACAGGCTAAAAGTAGGCATTGTTATACTGCCAAGTAAGCATCTGGAAACTCCAGCTTATGACATTGAGCGCATCAAAGAAAAAGAAACTAGCGACAGTAAACCTAGCTACTTACAAATAAAAGCTGAAGAGATCAGCATTCCTGAGTTTGCTCAACAAGTAAAACCAAGTGCTACAAAAGCAGCAGTCAAAGAATTCCTTCATGACTCTCCGGCTCCAACGCAAAATAAAAACGAAGCTGCAAGCCTTATCCAACGCTTTTGGCAAAAATTAATTGGCTCTACCCCTGAATCTACTTCTGCTGTACCTACAGTACAGGTCAATGAAAGACATCATCTAACTGAAGGTAACCAACCAAATAGGAATCGCGGCAACAGACCTGCCCAAGGACAAAATCAGGAAAGGGGCCGAAGTCGTGGCCGAGGTCAAGGTCGAGGTAAAAATCCTAATCAGGAAAGCAACCAATCTACTGAGCAAATCCAACTCCCAAAACCAAAGCCGGTTCAAAATGCAGAGACGCCTCGCCCTAACCGCCCTCCTCGCGGTCAAAACAGGAATGTGAGAAGAAATATTGATCCCGAAAGCCTACCTGTAGAAATAATCGGGAATGCTAAAAACGAGACCACAGAAGTTATTGAGCTTATTTCTACAGCAACGGATGATTCATTAATTGAGTTAAATGGAAGTGAGCAGCCTAAAAGAAATAATGCTAGACGCGGACCAAATCGCAGACGTCCACGCAATCCTAACTACAAAAAACCTGAATCTGATGGGGATACAAGCTCACCGTCACTGATTGATGACTTTAGCACGAGTACTGACGCTTCTAGTGCTGTATCTATTCGCCCTGTTGTGAGCGAACAATCTGAATGGGTTGGAAAATCTGAATCTGTACCTATCGAATCACATAAACATAAATCTATCACTGAAAGCAACGAAGTAGTTATTCCTGAATTCAAAAATCCAACAGAAATTACTGAATCTACTCAGAATTCCGAGTCAACGAAGAACACAATATCGGTTGATTTAGAAAAACAAGAATCTTAATCTGAATATGATCGGGGCGTTACTGCCCCGATCCTTTAGTGTATTCACTAAGGATATTTTGCTAACACCTTTAAAAAAGGTTTACGAAGTAGATTATTACATTAACACCCGTTAATTTTCGCTATATACAATTATTAACTAAATTTACGCCCATTCAAATCTAAATTAGGTTTAACTTAATATCATTAATTTGACACCCAAGCACCATTATCTCTTTAATCAAATGTAAATCCTCATTTCACTCTTAAATGTTAAATTTCTGAATCTTTATGATATGCAGAATATACTTATTTTATTGTACAATTAAAAAATTACATTCAAATCATAAACTTAATCGTAAATAAACAGAAGAAAGCCCAACTGCTTTTTTTCAACCAGACCAAAAACCAAACATTAATCGCTGCATAAGTTTTCGCATGAAATAAGATCAAATTTCATGGCATACAACATGAAAAAACGCATAAACATATGGGAGAATTAATATATTAATTGGAATTTTATACAATCAATATATTGCAAGGAAATTATTCGTTACAAAGGCCAGTATAAGTATCTTTTAAATAACTTTACAGAATTCATGGGAGGGGAGCGAGAACCAGTTAATACTAAAAACTGTTACTTTACTTGAGCTGGAAACGAACTTCATAAAATTTTCTGACCGCAATCAACTGTATTGAAACAATAATCAAACGGCCAGAAAAAACCATAACTATTATTTAGTTAATTTTGCACTTAACTGGCCGGACCACTGACCAAAGAAAGCACCAACAACAATTGAAATAGATATTACAACGAGAGCATTATCTAATGATGCACTGAATAAAATTTCTTTAGTTAGCTTACCAGGAGTTTGCAACAAATAGGCAAAAGTAGATGAATACCCAAGAACACTTGCAGGTATTGTTGCTAACGCAGGAATATTAGCAGCAAGACACATCACAACAACTGAAAATATTACCGTTACAGCGGCCCAAAAAGGAAAGCCAAGAATTGCTGTAGCAGGAATATTAGTAATCTGAATAGCTGCTAACCAGGCCATAAATACCCCGAAAATTCCACATACTATAGTGTTTTTTAACGCTTCAGGTGTTGCCCCCAGAAAGAAATAAGCTGCCCATGCAATAGTTGCCGCCCATATGAAGAAAATACCGCTAAGTGGCCCAACAGCCAAAAATGTCGCTAACCCAGCTAAACAGGCAATACTAATGGAAAGTGCTGTAAGATTGTTCATAATTTGCTTCCAAAAACCACCTCAATTAATATTTAGTCAGAGTTCGCATGAGGTGTATCTACGAAACTTAACATCTTGAATTGATTATGTAAAAAAACATGTGTTTTAAAACCACATTTACTATTTTCTCACAATTCTTTGAAATTTCTTGTTAACTCAGATCCACATACATTAAATCAGTATATATTGTATAAATTACTTATATAACACTTTATGACTTATAGGAAAACTGTTATGGCAAAACACTTAATCATCCGGCAAATACATCTAGATATATGCCGGATAACTATATTGTATTAGCCTTCCAGAACTGCCAAACGATCTGCAAGTATTTCTTCTAGTGATTCCAATGCTTTTGTAAATCCGTCAATACCTTCTGCAAGTTTATCAGATGCCATTCTGTTTTCAGCATGCATTCGATCAAATGTTGATTTATCAATTGATAATTTCTCAATTTCTAAGTTAACAGCATTATCTGGATTCAGCTTACGATCAAGATTCGCTTCGGTAGATTGCAATTCAGCTAACAAAGAAGGAGCTATTGTCAATAAATCACAGCCTGCCAATTCAACAATTTCTCCCACATTACGGAAACTCGCACCCATAACTTCAGTTTTATAACCAAATTTTTTGTAATAATTGTATATTTCAGTTACTGATAAAACACCAGGATCTTCAACAGGCTCATAAGAGTCACGACCTGTATCCTTTTTATACCAATCAAGTATTCGTCCAACAAAAGGAGAAATCAGGGTAATACCACTTTCTGCACAGGCAACTGCTTGATGAAGGCCAAATAACAAGGTCAGGTTACAATGAATTCCTTCCTTTTCAAGAATTGCAGCGGCTTGAATACCTTCCCAAGTTGCAGCAATTTTAATCAATATGCGCTCACGTAAAACACCTTGAGCTTCGTACATAGATATCAATTCACGCCCTACAGCAACGCTGGCTTCTGTATCAAAAGAAAGTCGAGCATCGACCTCAGTTGATACACGACCAGGAATAACTTCTAATATTTTTTTCCCAAAAGAAACAGCTAGCCTTTCAAATGCTAATGTTGCAACTTGTGCAGCTGAAGCAGAGTCTCCTAAAGTTTCTCTTGCTCCTTTCAAGGTATCATCAACAATACCTTGATATTGAGGCATTTGAGCCGCAGCAGTGATTAACGATGGATTTGTCGTTGCATCACGAGGCATAAATGTTTCTATTGCCTGAATATCGCCAGTATCAGCAACAACTACTGTCATTTCTCTCAATTGTTCAAGTAAATTTTGTGTCATTAGGGGCTCCTTTGTATTGTAAATTTAAAAACTTTGGGATATTACATTTGTTATTTCTTTTCAGGAAAGACAAACTTATCCAATTTATTATAATGATTTTAAAGCGTGTGACAGTGGAGATGATTAATCAAAATCAATTCAATCCAACAGCAAGGGATAATGAGGAGCAATTTAGTTTAACAACTTTTACATCAAATTATTATTCCATTTGAAATTATTAAATAAATTTAAATCTCCTCAATTTTCTTCAATTTTAAAAAAAATCTCACTTGGTTACAATTAAAAACCATATTGCAACCAATGAATATAAATCATCTTATTTACATTCAATACAGCAAACATTTAATTAAAACTTAAACTCTTTCAGAATCAACTCTAGCAGAAATAATTTTCCTAGACATATACCTAGATACTCCACTCGAAACAGGTAAAACTGCCTGCCTTTCCATATATTTTGCAACACCACTGATTCTAACAATTTGCTTTACAATTTTAGACTCCCTTTCAAGATACCTATCTACTCCACTTAAAGTAGATTTTTCTTTTACCTGTAAAGTTTGTTTTGCTACGTACTTGGAAACACCACTTAAAATTGGCGCTTCTTTGCCAGATACAATTTGTTTTGCTACATACTTTGCAACTCCACTTACCGGGGGCCTTTCTTTCGCTAAAATTGCTTGTTCTTCAAGATACCTAGCTACTCCTGTTGCCGCTAAACTAGCCATAGATCTTTCCTTAGCCTTTTCAAACTCTTTTTCAATGGCTAATTGCAACTCAATTTCTTTTTCTTTTTCTTGCTCTTTTGCAAATATCCGCTGTTCTTCCAAGTATCTTGCAACTATAGTGGCAGCTGCTGCTTTTCTTGCTGCAAGTGACTCATCTTGCAGATATTTTGCAACTCCAGTGGTTGCACCAGCATTCCTTTCGGAAATAGATATATTTATTAAATATTTGGCTACACCTGTAATAACTGGCGACTTCGCTTGCCGATCCACATACTTGGCAACCCCACTTATTTTAGCTGGAGTTGTTTTGCTTACACCATTTATAGCCAAGTACCTTTCCACTCCACTCTTTTTTGGTGCATTTTTAGCTAAAAGAGCTTGTCTTGCCATATATTTAGCAACACTGCTTATTGGAGACTGATTAACTTTCTCCAGATATCTGGCAACACTACTGAGTGATACTTGAACTTTAACAAGATCTGTTTGATATGCCACTTCAGTCTCTGGCAATGACACCAAATGTGCTGTTAAACCTTCATCTTGAACTTCCAAGCATTGTACAATCTCTGTTATTGATGATTCTTCTTTGCTCTTTAAATACTTCGCAACTCCGCTTAAAGCTGGAACCACTTCCTTGCTTTTTAAATATCTGTCAACTCCACTTAGCCCATTTGTTTCGCGAACAAATGTTATATCCTTAACGTGAGCCAGTGATTCAACTTTTTTTGTTGAACCAAAAAGTCCGGACACTAAATTGATCAAATAATTTTGATCCACTTATCACCTCCGGTTGCGCATGTACTTTTCAACACCGGTACTAGCTTCAGCTGCTTTTTCTTTTGCAGATTTAGCTTGTTTTTCAAGGTACTTTTCAACTCCACTTACTGCGACAGCATCCTTTGCAGTTGCAATCTGACTCTCCAAATATCTTGCAACACCGGTTAATTCAGCCATATTATGCTTTCTAAGATATCTCGCAACACCTGAAAGTCCACTGGCATGATTGCTAAATACTTGATTCGCAGTTGTCTTGGCTGATGCATTATCCCGTTTTCTTAAAAAACCAAAACCTGCCGCTGCAAATACTGCTAAGCCCAACAAGTAACTCATCATAGAATCTTCTTCTACTTTAACCGCTGCACTCACATCCAAATCGGCTTGTTTTGTAGATTCAGATTTCGAAGCGACCGTTGAAGACTTTCCTGGCTTATAGTCAGCGTCCTTGTATAGAACCTTTGGCTCAAAATCTGCTGCTGGAAATTTTGAATCTACTTCTGCAGATTTAACTTGTTTAGCAGATCCTGGAGCAGAGTTACTTTGAGCGCTACTATCTTGATAAATTATTTTTGGCTTAAAATCCGATGCAGGATATTCTGTATCAGCACCGGCTATCGGACTGGCCAATAATAGCGCAGCAACTAAACCATTTGTCAGATTATTTATTTTCACGTATGAATCCCCCTCTATGCATTGTTTTTAGAGTAGCCATATCTGCTTTGCATTTTTGAATCAAATAACAATTAATCATTGAACAATGCAAATATGGCTTTTAATATTTATAGTACTGCTTCTACATTTTTGACTACGTTTTCGACAGTAAAGCCAAAGTGCTTCATCAATTCGCCGCCTGGTGCAGACTCACCAAAAGTATCGATGCCGACAACTCCACCTTCTAAACCTACATACTTACGCCAAAAATCAGTAATACCTGCTTCAATTGCAACACGTTTTACACCTGGAGTTAATACACTGTCTTTATAAGCTTGATCCTGACGGTCGAATACATTTGTTGATGGCATTGAAACTACGCGCGCTTGAATACCTTTCTCTGCTAAGGCTGCTTGTGATTTAATTGCTAAATCAACTTCAGAACCGGTTGCAATAAGTATAACTTGAGTATTTCCGGCTGCTTCAGAAACAACGTATGCACCTTTACGAATAGCTGCGATTTGTTCATCAGTACGCATTATAAAAGGCAAGCCCTGACGACTTAACACCAAGCTTGAAGGCCCAGTTTTACGTTCAATGGCCATTACCCAAGAAACTGCAGTTTCAGTGGTATCAGCTGGTCGCCACACATCCATATTTGGAATGTAACGCATAGCAGAAGTATTCTCAATCGGCTGATGCGTTGGACCGTCTTCCCCTTGACCAATAGAGTCATGAGTTAAAACTGCAATAGTGCGAATTTTCATTAATGCTGACATACGCAATGCGCTTTTCGCATAATCAGAGAACATGTGGAATGTTCCACCGAATGGTAATAATCCCCCATGCAATGCCATACCATTCATAATAGTATACATACCGAACTCACGCACACCGTAAGAGATGTAATTACCATTCTCTTTACCGCTGACATGCTTAAAGCTACTGCAACTGGTTAAGTTGGAACCTGTTAAGTCCGCAGAACCACCTAAAAACTCAGGTAATGTTGGCGCTAATCCACCAATTACTTTTTGTGAAGATTGACGTGTGGCAAGAGTTTCTGCTTTTTCGTTGGTTTCAGCAATTAAAGCGTCAGTAGCTGCTTTCCAATTTTCAGGTAATTCACCCGCCATACGACGTTTGAACTCCGCTGCTAATTCTGGATATGCAGTTTCGTAGGCTGTAAATTTTGCATCCCATGCCGCTTCTGCTTTCTCACCTTTGGCTTTAGCATCCCAACCCGCATAAACATCTTCTGGAATTATGAATGCTTCGTGATCCCAACCTAAAGCTGCTTTGGTCAAATTGATTTCTGGTTGACCCAAAGCAGATCCATGACATTCATGTGTACCTGATTTGTTTGGCGATCCAAAACCAATAGTTGTTTTGCAGCAAATTAATGAAGGCATATCAGTCATAGCTTTAGCCATGACGATTGCTTTGGAAATTTCTTCAGGATTATGTCCGTCTACCGATAGAACGTGCCAGCCGTATGCTTCAAAACGTTTTACCGTGTCATCTGTATACCAACCCTCAATGTGACCATCAATTGAGATACCGTTGTCATCCCAGAAAGCAATCAAATTGCCTAAACCCCAAGTACCCGCTAAAGAACAGGCTTCATGAGAGATCCCTTCCATTAAACAGCCATCACCCATAAACACGTAGGTATGATGATCAACGATTTTATGTCCATCTTTATTGAACTGGTCGGCCAGTAGCTTTTCTGCCATTGCGAAACCAACACCATTCGCAATACCTTGACCTAATGGTCCGGTCGTTGTTTCAATACCTGGAGCATAACCGTACTCAGGATGTCCAGCACATTTTGAATGAAGTTGACGAAAAGAGGCCAACTCACTCATAGGCAAATCATAACCAGTCAAATGCAATAGTGAATATATCAGCATTGAACCGTGACCGTTAGAAAGAACAAAACGGTCACGATCAGACCAATTCGGATTGGATGGATTGTGACGCAAGTGTCCATTCCACAAAACCTCGGCAATGTCTGCCATTCCCATAGGGGCACCTGGATGCCCAGAGTTTGCTTTTTGTACGGCATCCATGCTCAAAGCGCGTATGGCGTTCGCTAATTCTCTGTGCGAAGTCATATTCTTCTCCTTACTATTGATAGATTACTAAATGGTGACTCTTCAGTCTGAATGACCTTGTCACGAAATATTCTTTCGGCGTTTTTACCTTAATTAAGGGTTAGAACGAGTGGTCATCGCCACTCGTTCCTGTGCCACTATTCTAGATTAGCGTGCCTTTCTCTCATTATTTCTTCAGGAATTCCTTTTTCATGAATAATATGTGAAATAGTTGCTTCCAAAAATAACAAGGTAGATAGCTCAAAAACAGTTCCCATGGGCATGCCTAAAACTTTACCATAAAGCTCCTGCTTGCCTACTTGAAATACGTCATCTGCAAGATCACCGATTGTTGAATCGTCTTTTGCAGATATCAGAACTATATTTGCACCTACTTTTTTTGCATTTTTGGTAAATGCTATTAATTGCTCAGTCTCTCCAGATCCGGAAATAATGATCAATAAATCACCGCTTTTAATGCTTGGCGTCACAATTTCACCTACGACACTTACATCGTAGCCACCATGGACGAGTCTCATCGCAAAAAAATTGCCTACTAACTTCGAACGTCCAGCGCCAGCGATAAATATGCGCTTGGCGTTATCAAGCAACTCCGTCAACTTTGCATCATACGTATCATCTGTAGCTTCAAGAACACCTGAAATCTTTTCTATGATAAGTTGCTGATGCATAATTATACCGCGTCAACCAATTCGCGAATTTCACGTGCTGCATCTGCAGGAGAAGCCGCACCATAAATTGCCGCGCCAACAACGATGATGTTTGCACCCGCTCTAACTACGTCTTGTACAGTTGAAGCTTTGATACCGCCAGCTACTGAAATTCTTACAGGCAAGCCCAATGATGCGATATCAGTCAAATCAGCAAAAGGTGTGTGACCAGCTGCTTGTGCGTCTAGACCTGTGTGGATACCCATGATGTGAGCGCCAGCTTCACAAGTAGCTCTTGCACAAGCGACTTTATCACCAACGTTAATCAAATCAATTTGAGCTTCTGCTCCATATGCGTTGGCTGCTTTAATAACGCCAGCACAAGTAGCAAGACCAGAAACACCTAATACTGTACAGATATCAGCACCTGCAGCGTAAAAAGGAGTTGCTTCGTACTCGCCAGCGTCCATAGTTTTAAGGTCAACTAACAATAATTTATCTGGGAATCTTGCTTTAAGCTCTCTAACCAGATTAACACCATTGTGTTTAATACAAGGTGTTCCGATTTCAAAAATGTCAACATGCGGCGCTACTAATGTGGCCAATGCGACAGTTTGGTCGAAATCTAATGAATCTAATGCCATTTGTATTAATGGTTTTGCCATGATGCGTGCTCCGATGGGTTATAGTAATAGTTATAATTTTAGTTACTTACTCTTAATGCGAATGCAACTTTAAAGTAGAAAGGGGACAGATGTCAATGCCCAATGCTCAATGTTCTGAGTTGAGACATGTATAACAGCTGAATGGACCGTTTATTCCAAGTTGCTTTAATCTGTTTAAAGCCACGTTCTCGGACCTTTCATCACCTTTACTCCTAACCACAAAACCCATTTTTTTCAACATTCCCATAACCTCTTTTTTAAGCTCTAAATTTTATATAAGTCATTATTTTAACTACAAACAATCTACTGATAACATCAAAAATATTACACTGATTTTTTGTACAACGCATGGCATTATCTATCAATCTAACGCCATAAATATCGAAAACCGAATCAATTGTTCGCGCCTTATACGATGTAATTTATAATGTCATAAACAAACAATAGCGAGACATAACCTGATGACCCCTTTTACTAATATTAGTGCTTTGATAATCGATATGGATGGTGTTCTATGGCATGGTGACCAACCTATGCCCGGATTGCGCGACTTTTTCCAAACTCTACGCGACCAGCAAATCCCCTTTATTCTTGCAACTAACAATGCCCGCTCTACTCAAGATCAATATGTCATTAAATTGGCACAAATGGGCGTAGAAGTATCTCCCAATGAAATCCTGACATCCAGTATGGCAACAGCACTATACTTGGCAGAGAATTTTAATCCGTCAACTACTCGCATATTTGTCATAGGTGAAGAGGGAGCCAGACAACCACTTACAGAGCGTGGCTTCACTTTAACTGATCTCTATGAGTTAAACGATGACAAAACCAACCCCAAAATGGGCGCTGACATTGTGGTCTGCGGAATGGATCAAAAACTATCTTGGGACAAGCTGGCAACTGCAACCTTAAATATTAGAGCTGGTGCCAAATTCGTTGGCACCAATGCCGATACAACATTACCTACAGAACGCGGACTCACCCATGGGAACGGGGCAATTCTGGCAGCTTTGGAAGCCGCTACCGGTGTAACTCCTATTATTATTGGCAAACCGGAACCCATTATTTACCAACAAGCACTCGCTTTACTTGGTGTCGACCCCGATCTCACAATTGCGATTGGCGATCGTCTGGAGACCGACATTCTTGGTGCAGTCCGTGCCGGCATTCGTAGCCTCATGGTTTTAACCGGTGTATCTACTGAAGAAGACTTTAATACAACAGATTATCGACCAACCTGGGTCATGCATGATATTCGTGCAGTGACAGAAGCATTAAAAAATCTCTAACACTCACTTCTGTTCTGTAATGAATTCAATTAATGTGTCATTTGGCACGCAGCATGAAACCACCCCTGCTTAACTTTAAGGAAAGTTCATGAAAAAATTCATCAATAGCTCCGATACCTTACTAGACGAAAGCTTGTCAGGTTTTGCAAAAGCGCATGCTGATATTATTCAACTCAGCCGCCAACCTTATTTCGTCAAACGTAACATAGCCACCTTACCTGGCAAAGTTACCTTAATTTCAGGTGGCGGCTCAGGCCATGAACCCTTACATACCGGTTTTGTTGGCTTTGGAATGCTAGATGCCGCTTGTCCCGGACAAATATTCACCTCCCCTACCCCAGACCAAATGCTTGCCGCGGCACATTCTGTTGAAAATGGCGGTGGGGTTTTATTCATAGTCAAAAACTATGCGGGCGATGTCATGAATTTCGAGATTGCAGCTGAAATGCTGGATTGTCAGAATGACACACTATTAATCAGCGATGACATTTCCTTTGCTAAAACTCACAGCACCGGTCGACGCGGCGTTGCCGGCACATTGATTCTGGAGAAAATTGTCGGCGCCGCCGCACAACAAGGTTCCGATTTGGCAGCTTGTAAGTCATTAGGTGATAGAGTCAATCTTGTTACTGCGTCCATGGGTGTAGCTTTGAGCAGTTGCACTGTGCCTGCTTTGGGCAAGCCGACTTTTGAGCTCAGCGAGAACGAAATCGAAATGGGCGTAGGTATTCATGGTGAACGCGGTCGTGAACGCATGGCTTTAAGCTCCGCAACCGAAATCGTAGACTATCTAACCAAAGCAATTGACATCGAGCTCAAACCTCAAAGTGGCCAAACGGCTTTACTGCATGTAAACGGCTTTGGGGCAACGCCACTAATGGAACTGCATTTAATCTATGAACTAGCCTCGCAACACTGGGAAAAATCCGGCATTACCATTAGCAGGTCCCTGGTTGGAAACTACACCACCTCCTTGGACATGGCCGGCTGTTCAATTACCTTAAGTTTACTTGATGAAGAAATGCTCCGACTTTGGGATGCGCCTGTTCATACTGCGGCTTTAAGATGGGGTTGCTAAGACTCTAATTGCTCTTTAAGAATCTCAATCACCGCACAAATCATTAACTGACTGGTTTTAGCACCCGCATCAATATGTCCACGACTGCGTTCCTCCAAAAAAGAAGCGCGTCCCTGGGTAGCCAGCATATTTTTAGTGGACTCCATGCCCGTTATTGCTGTTAGCACAACATTATCCAGAACCTCTGTTATTACAACGCACTTACTTGCATCGCACCGAAGACTTTCTGCAACAGGAATTAACACGTCCAGCATGGTTTTCTGACCTGCATCAGATTTACCACGTTTTTTGACTGCTTCAACGCCACTGGCAAATATCACGGCAAAATCCTGCAAGTTTATCGACCGCCCTACTTCGCCTATTACAAACTGTTCTCTTGCCGCTTTACTCATCGCAACAAATAAAGTGCCAAACAAAGAGCCTGAGGCACCACCGACCGACGTCATTAAAGTCATACCCATTTTCTGCCAGGCCATAATCCAATCAAGCTGAGCAAGTTCGGCACTTTGAGCAGCCAGCGCTTTAAGGCCTCGCTGTAAATTAATCACATGATCACCATCGCCGATAGCCTGATCCAGAGCAGTTACCTCTTCTGCATTGATGTCGATAGTATTGTTTATTGCCTTAAACAGGTCGGTTAATAAGGTGGGTTCAATTTGCATGATATTCTCCAAATCCAAAAATATTCACAACCCTCGCCTAATCAATCTTAGCTAACAAAGGTTGTCACAGGTTAAGCCATCTTGAATCACTGACCCTATTAACCTTCATGTTAATATAGCTTGATAAAATCATCGACAAAAGTTATGGTTCGCGCCAATTAAAAGACACAGATGACTCTTGTCTTCGGCTCTAAAAATCTTAAAACGCCGCGTCATCTTAACTAAAATATCTAACACTCACATCTCAAGGTTCTATTAATGCCCATTTCGCTCGTCGTTCTTGAAAGCATAATCCGCGAAGCCGGTTCTATCGCCATGACTCATTTTAAGGATCTGAAAAATCTGGAGGTAACCAAAAAAAG
>CAILCX010000023.1 GCA_903832775.1 uncultured Methylobacter sp.
CGCAGGAAGCTGTGCTACTGGCACCGCTATACCTACATATTATGCAAACAGCCCCAAACTTAGGAAATTTGTCGATACTTTACCTGGTCTCACACCGACAGGCGCTAACACCTTTGCTGATGGAACAGCAGGATCTTATATTCCTGTTGCTATAAAAGACAGCATTTCTTACCCGGGCTCGAGCTATTACGAATTAGCAGTGGTCGAATATACCCAAAAAATGCACAGTGACTTGCAAAAAGCGACAACACTTAGAGGCTACATTCAAATTGATCGAGCGACTACTGATCTGCAAGTTCAGGACGCAATATCAAATACCCCACTTTCTCTAAAATATCCCGATGGATCTCAAATATACGTAGCCAAAGAAAAAGGCCTTGTCAATGGGATTTATGATCATACACTGATTAAAGACAGCAATGGAAAATCAGTCATGGTTGCGGCGATTGCTCTAGAAAAGCCACATTATCTAGGCCCAGCGATCATTGCCGAAAAAGGTGTGCCCACACGTATCAAAATGAACAATCTACTCCCGAAAGGCCGAGCCGGTTTAGATAGCAATGGTAAAGTAGTTCGCAACGGAGATATCTTTTTACCTGTTGATGAATCGTTGCCTGGCGCTGGCAACTCTACCGTCCCATTAAACACTTTCCCGCAAAATCGTGTCGCAATCCATTTACATGGCGGCGACTCACCTTGGATTAGTGACGGCACACCACATCAGTGGTTCTCCTCGGAAACAGATTCGGCTATAAGCCCTCTTCTGAAAAGGGGTGACAGAGCCTTGAACGTACCTGATATGCCCTATCCCGGTGAGGTAGCCCAGACACTATTTTGGCCTAATGACCAAAGTGCCCGTTTAATGTGGTATCACGATCATTCGTTTGGCTTAACGCGTCAAAATGCTTATTCTGGGGAAGCTGCACCTTATTTGATTACAGATGCAACCGAAGATGCCCTTCTTGGCTCAGCGGTTCCCGCTGATATGATTCCACTGATCATACAAGACAAAACTTTCGTGGCCAACGATATTGCCCAGCAGGATAGTAAGTGGGATCAAGCGCATTGGGGTGCGCCTGGCGATTTATGGTATCCGCATGTTTATGAACCGAATGTTATCGATCACGATAGCAATACCGGCACGCCTATCAATCCACCAGTTAACAATAATGCCGGACGTTGGGATTATGGCCCAACAGCCGATGGTGCTGCGTCAACGCCAGCTGTTTTAGCCTTGCCTGATGGTTCTTATGGCCATGCTTCGGCGGGGCCGGAAGCCTATATGGATACAGCAATGGTAAATGGGGTCGCTTATCCGACTTTGACTGTTGACCCTAAAGCTTATCGCGTACGCTTACTTAATGGCGCGAATGATCGATACTTTAATTTGTCATTATGGGTAGCTGACAATACTTTAACCAGCTTAGATGGACGCTCGAATACCGAAGTCAAAATGGTCCCGGAAATGCTCCCATCAACTTTTACCATTACTAATGGTGGAAGTGGTTATGTTGCGCCAAAAGTTATTATTACCGATCAAGGCGGATATGGCAGCGGTGCAATTGCCAGTGCGCAGGTTGATGTGAATGGTGTCATTACAGCGGTCATGCTTAACAACTCTGGCTCAAGCTATGCCAATCCGCAAGTACAAATTACCGACGCATTGGGCAAGGGCGCAGTTGTTAGCATCCAAACCATCATTGGACGACCAGAAGGCATTCCCGATCCTGTTAATGCCGGCCCAGCGATTATTCAGTTCGGCAATGAAGCGGGGCTTTTACCGAGACCGGTAATCCACAGCCCCAAAGCCATGAGTTTTAATTCAACTACCGAAACAGGTGGCGGTTTCTATTTAGCCAACGCTGAGCGTGGAGACACGGTGATAGACTTTTCGAAATATGCCGGAAAAACATTAATTTTATACAATGATTCTTCAGCTCCTGTTCCTGACGGTGATAGTCGTTATGATTATTTCACCGGCAACTCCGATCAAAGCTCTATCGGAGGATCTGTACCAACACAGGCAGGCTATGGCCCTAATACCCGCACAGTGATGCAAATTAAAGTCAGCGCGACTTCACCGACTCCAGCTTACGATACAACTGGCAAAGGCGGCCCATTGGAAACAATATTGCCTTCAGTTTATCAAGCAAAAGCAGATTCTCATATTGAACCGGGAATAATTGCTAACGGTAAATTTAACACTTCGACTCTAGCCGACTGGAAAACCGCTCATCCAGGAATTACCTTGAGCACCAAAACCATCGAAGGTGGTTTTGATATTAATTTTGGCCGCTTGATCGCTAATTTTGGCTTAGAACTTCCAGGACAAAATGCTTCCACCTGGTTAGCTTATATCGATAAAACTACCGACATCGTTGAGGATGGCAAAATACAATATTGGCATATTAAAAATAACGACGCGGATAATCACCCCATCCATTTTCATTTATTTAATGTACAAGTGATCACCAGAGTTGACCACGCTACCGGTCTGTTGATCAATCCAAATCCTAATGAGGCAGGCTGGAAAGAAACGGTACAAAACTGGCCTAATCAAGATGTAATTGTTGCCTTAAAGCCGAAGTCTCCAGCCCTGCCGTTCGGGTTGCCAGATAGTGTTCGGTTAATGGACCCGACTTTAAATGCTGGGGACACTACTAACACATCACTCGATCCAAACTATACCAATGCCGGAGTACTTCCTTCAGCAACTCCGTTGGCATTCCAGCAGTATGACCTGGTCACAGGAGCTTTCGTACAACCCTCAGTGAATGGTGCACCTGGCGTAGTCAATGATCTTCAAAATTTCGGCTGGGAATATGTTTACCATTGCCATATTTTAGGGCATGAAGAAAATGATCTGATGCGCCCCATGAAATTCCTGCCGATACCATCGGTTAAACCGGATGCACAGAACAATTTTGCCTTGGACATTTCTAATGGCAGGGCAACCTGGGTAGATTCTACCCCAATTAATGGTGCAGATGTAAAGGGTGTTTCTACTAAAGGGAATCCAAAGAACGAAATTGGTTTCCGTATTGAGTATGCGCCCAATATTAATGGTGTGGTCAATCCGGCTAGCTTCACAAATGCTGAGTCCTTAGGTTCTGCAGATCCTATTACCACTATCCCTGACAATATTTTAAGCAATAATTTGCTAACACCTCAAAAATCAAAAATCAACAGCGTGGCAAATACGGTTTCGTTTGATACTAATCTTACTGTATTAACCCCAAATACCGACTTTGTTTATCGCGTTGTAGCTGTTAATCAGGCAGGCGAAACGCCTTCTGCAACGGTACCACTGGCTCAAGCACCGGCAGCAGTTGCTAATTTAAACGCCAGCTCCATTCTCGCTAACAGCCTTACTTTAACATGGACTGATAGAAGCAATGAAACAGGTTACGTCGTTGAATTTAGCAGTGATAATGGCACAACTTGGCAAGCACAAGGTACTATTACAGCGAACACTACTGGTGGAACTATAAGCTATCCGGTAACCGGTTTGAGTCAAGCAACAACTTACCTGTTTCGTGTAGGCACGATCAAAACGGGATTTCCCACAATCGTGAGCCCTTCTATCAGTGCTACGACCCTTGCAGGAATATTGGTTTCTCAACCTGCCAATTTGACAGCAACTAGCCCCACAGCTGTCGGCGTTACGTTAACCTGGACCGATACATCTAATAATGAAACCTCATTTCTTGTAGAGCGCGCTACTATAACCAATGGTAATGTCGGTGTATTTTCAGCATTACCTACCGGGTCAGTAGCACGAACTAAAGCATTGGGTACCGCGATAGGAGGCCTGGTTACCTTTCAGGATGCGACGGCAATTATCGGTGTTAGCTATGCTTATCATGTAAAAGCGGTAAAACTGACCGGGACAACAAACTCCTATTCTGCATCTTCCAATGTGGCAACTATCACTTTGGCCCTATCAGCACCAACCTCATTCACTGGAACCCAAACGGCTGCAAATATAGTGTTAAATTGGCTTGATACCTCGAATAATGAAACCGGTTTCCAAATCACACGTAGCGTTGTTGATCCAATTTCAAATACACCAATAGGTACAGCTACTTTAATAGCAGTCACTAGTACCGCTGCACAAAAAACTGCAGTTAATGCTGCGCGAACTTATACCGATACAAAGGCGTTACCTGGCATTACTTATAGCTATAGCATCGCATCTCTTAACGGGACTGTCTCGTCAACTTTGGTAGCAATGACTCCAGCGATAATATCAATGCCAATCAACGCACCAACCTTGCCAACTGCAACCATCACAAACGCAACTAAAATTAGCTTGGCGTGGACGGACTTATCTACTAATGAAACCGGATTTTTGGTGGAACGATCTATTACTGTCGCAGGTATTGCTGGCCCTTGGACGACATTAATCACTGTTGCACAAAAAACGGGAGTTAACACAGCAGTGAGTTATGCTGACAATCTAGTTGCGCCAATTATTCAAGGAAGTTATCAGTATCGAGTTACAGCTATTAACGCTACCGGAGCTGTAATCAATGGTTCTTCATCTCCTGTTATTTCTGCTCCGCTTGATTTCACCACACCAACTGCACCCAGCGCAGTGGGAGCTACGGTGACAGCGGGTGCAACCGGTATCGTTAATTTAAACTGGTCTGATAATGCAAGCAATGAAACCGGCTTTTCTATACAGCGCGCTACAAATGCTGCTTTTACAACTGGTTTAGTATCAACCAAAATTGTAGGTACGAATGCTGCTGCCACTTTCAACTATCAGCTAACCGGCTTGAAAAAAGGAAGCGTTTTCTATTTCAGGGTACAAGCAACAAATACCGTTGGTGTTTCAAGCTGGGCCACTACTGTAATACCAACAACTGTCCCATAATATGAATCGTCCTCAATTTGTCTTATTTGCTTTACTTGGTTTACAGACCTTTATAGTCTGCGCCCAAAGTACTGAAAATACTGTAACTGAAATGCCTTCCCCTGTTAATGGGGGAGGCATTAAATTACCGGAGTTGAACGCCCTGGAAATACAAGGCAGAAAAATATATTTAGAAGGTAAATTAACTAATGGCCATCCTGTAACTGCAATTGGAGCGGGTAACACTAGAATCAGCGGGTCTCAGGCGAGCTGTGTGAGCTGTCACCGTCACAGTGGCTTGGGTGGTGTTGAGGGCAATGAAGTCATACCGCCAATTTCCGGCCCTGCACTTTTTGGCTTGGGTGAGCCTGTTATTGTGCAGATTGACAAGCGCTTTAATCAAAGTATGTCTACGCCTTCTACAAACTATAATGCCAAAACTTTTGCTGCCGCTATTCGATTGGGAAGGCATGTTTCGGGCCGCAAGTTAAATGCCTTGATGCCACGTTTTGATCTTCCTTCAGATCAATTACAGGCACTTGAAGCATATCTTCGTACATTGTCTGTAACATGGTCACCTGGCGTTAAAGAAAATGAAGTTCATCTTGCTACGGTTATTACTCCGGATATCAGTCCAGAACGACTAAAAGTTTTTATTGATACGCTTAACGCTATGGTCGCTCAGCATAATGTTAATGTCGTTTCCGGTAAACGGCAGAGAATTAGACCAATCGAGCGCCTATTACATAGCAGACGCTACTGGAAGGTTGACGTTTGGGATCTCAAGGGCCCAAGTTCCACTTGGGGTGAGCAACTGGAACAGAGACAGCAAAAAAATCCGGTATTTGCAGTGTTATCAGGATTATCTCAAGATGAATGGCAACCGGTGCAAAATTTTTGTGAAATTAATAAGGTTCCCTGTTGGTTTCCAAGTGTTGATTTAGTTCCAGACAATGCCGAGAAAGGAGCCTATAGCCTTTATTTTTCTGGTGGCGTTGAATTGGAAGCCAAAGTTATAGTTAATCAGGTTTTGTCCGCCGAAAAAAAACCACAAAAAATTATACAATTGGTAGGGCATAATGCCCTTGCAAAAAAGTCTTCAGAAAAGATACAAAACATATTGGGTATGACGGCTATTGATATGCGGATTATTGAGTGGAGCCCTCAAAATCTTGAACAAATATCTGATGAATTTAACAAGTTGCATCCCCAGGATGTATTAATAAGTTGGCTTACAAAAGATGAGTTGAACGATTTAGTCAAAGTTGTTTCTGCGCCTTCAGTACCCATCTATTTATCATCAACATTTTTAGGCGAAGATGTTCCGGCTTGGTCTAAAGAATGGGGTAGCAATGCTTGGTTGGTTCAACGTCTTGAGTTGCCAAAAATACGTGAGGCTAATCTTTGGCGATTTAAAGACTGGCTTAAAAATCGGCAATTGCCCTTGATAGACGAAAAAATGCAATCCGAAGTTTTTTTTGCCGTTAACTCATTTTCCTGGATGCTGTCTTCGATGCTAAATAATTTGCATACCGATTACCTAATTGATCGGACAGAATCACTATTATCAATGCGTGATACCATGCAAGTTCAAGAAGAAATACAAACGTTAATGATGGGGGGAGGTGGTCGTAAACCAAAAGAAATTAAAAGTTCACTTGAAGCTCCATTAGTTGTTGCAACAAAACCAGTTTCTATTGATATTAATCTATTAACGAAACGTGAAAGCACAACAGCTTATCCTCGTATTGGCTTGTCAAATAATCAACGTTTTGCTTCAAAAGGTGCTTATATTAGAAAACTTACTCCTGAAGCAGACTATTACGACGGCATAAATGCAAAATGGATTATTCCTTAAAAAATAACCTATCAAACACTTAAAATTAATCGAATGGAGTAATAATTATGTTAACTAAATTTATAGCAATATCTGCGCTTCTTACTGTGATGTCGTCTTATGCCCATGCTGGGCAAATTCCAGCTCAAGCTTTAGAAAACCCTCATAAGTCGAAAGATGCCATATTTAGAGCCTGTAAAAATGAAGCTGACCTGAAAAGGTTAACAGGGGATGCGCGCAGTTCATTTATTGCACTTTGTGTTAAAAAATAATGACACTATGAGCAAACTGGCTGTAGCCGATGGCTAGTTTCGATTAAATATCAGTGTTCCGGGTAGTCATATCCTTTAAATTGAATTACCCGGGATAAATACTGACTGTATCACAATCCCAATATATTGGGGATAGACTATTGAAAAGATCCTCCGTAGTAAATTTTGAATGGTCCAGCCGATTCAATTCAAGAACGTTGTGTATACCTCAGATTGCCGGGTCAGAACTGAGGACCGAGACGCCCGAGCAAATCACCCAGCATGCCGGTTTGGTTGGGAGATCGGCATTTTTTCGCCCCCCCCCCCAAAAAACCGGCTCAACCTAGGCCGTGACCGGCATCGCGCCCTTGATCATGGCCGACGCAGTATTGGCCGCTTCCTGCAATGACTTCATAGATAGATGGAATACGTCGCCTCAAGAGCGCTTTGTTAGTGCGAGATCGGTCTGTCAGTCGTCCAATTAGCCGATTAATGAGAACTGCGGTTGGCAAGAACATACGTAAATTTATAGCGACCACCAATTCTAACCATAAATTACCCATTGCGCCCAATCTTCTGGAACGACAGTTTACTGTGCAACAACCCTATCAAACCTATGTTGGCGACATCACCAATATCCATACCCTGGAAGGTTGGGTGTTGGCGATCGTAATTGATCTGTATTCGCGACAGGTTGTAGACTGGTCAAGGGTGGAACACATGAGAACTAAATTGGTCAATGATGCCTTGCTCATGGTCATTTGGAAACGTAAACCCAGTAAAGGTTTGGTTTGGCATACCGATAGAAGCAGTCAATACGCCTCCGATAGCCATCGCGCGCTTGAAACATTATGGAATTACAGAGTATGAGTCTTAAAGGCAATTGTTGGGATAATGCCGTCTCAGAAAGCTATTTTCATACACTAAAAACAGAGAGGAGGGCATCATCAGCGCTATCAAACCAGGGCTTGAGACTAAGCAGGATATATTTGAATACATTGAGGCGTTTAGCAACCGTGAACGAATTCATTAATCATCTTTCATTCAATAGCAAGTAGGTCTGCAAGTATTTCATTTTTTAAATTTCATTAACTGAAATAATAATTATAAAGCTATAAAATATTTTAATTAAATTGATCACATGTATTTATGAGACTGGCTCATGTAATTGGTTGCAACTAAATTCTAATATTATGATTTTATTATTATTTATTCATAGCTATACCCATATAAATATATTACATAATCATTTTGGTTTGGCGTATGATATAAGAAAATTTATTAAGATTTTTTGCAGATCAATAAATTAGTCAAAACCATCTTAAATACAATAATTATCATATTAATAGCAATAATTATTCTATGGTTATAGGGGCATTAATATGGAAAACAGGTTAAGTGAAAGGCTGTCAGATTGCGAATTTCGACATCATTGGATTTCAAACGCTGCCTATTATAAAGCTGAAAATAGACAATTCACACCCGGCCTTGAATTACAGGATTGGCTTTTTGCAGAGAATGAATTTGTAACAATGAAAATCATGCGTTTTCTAGTGATTAGCAATGAAGATGGCGGCTTAAGCATTAAAGGTTTACAGCGCCTCGCAAAATCATTGGAAGTCAAAAGCACAGAAACGATTACCTCGACAGTGGATTTAATACATGCAATCCAAAATGCAACCCTTAACGCCCCCTGTTTTAGTTTTGACCCAGAAAATCATTGTAACTCGAATGAGGCCTGCTTATGGCGGTCTGAATGCCAAAAAATGATTGCAAAGTGGCTTCCTTCAAACGTTTTACAGAACTTGAATCACTCGGTAGAATGAAAAAAAGCGTAATTATCTTGATCATATTTTCAACATTTATGGCTCATCATAAAGCCATGGAGTAATGAAGCCAACTGACTGACGATATTGGTATAAGGAGTATTTTCAGACTGTAAACCTATTGCGAATATATTAATTTTTTATTGGGCCAGGATAAACAGGGGATCGTGATGTTCAATACGAGTCATACGATGAAAATATTAGCACCTCTTTCGATCCTGGCTCTCACGCTGGTATTGCCTGGATGTGACCAACCAGCGGCGGACAAACCTTTACAATACAGCACTACCCCAGTAGACCATTCCATTCGCTACCGCTTTGCCGTCCATCCTCTCCATAACCCCCAGAAACTCAGTGAGGCTTATCAGCCACTTATCGACTATTTGAACCTTCAGCTAAAAGGCGTGCAAATCGACTTGGAAGCCTCTCGTGACTATCAGTCCTATGAGAAAAAATTTCGCGCTCGCGAACCCGATTTCCTGCTGCCAAATCCATGGCAAACCATACAGGCAATGAGGATTGGTTATCACGTCATTGCCATGGCCGGCGATGAAGAAGACTTTAAAGGTATCTTTATCATCCGTAAAGACAGTGAGATAAAGATACCGACCGACCTCAAAGGCAAAGTAGTGAGTTACCCATCCCCCACGGCTCTGGCAGCTGCCATCATGCCCCAATATTACCTATATTTGCATGGCGTCAACATCAATCAGGATATCCAGAATGTCTATGTTGGCTCCCAGGAATCATCCATTATGAATGTATATCTGGGTAAATCCGCTGCCGGTGCCACCTGGCCACCACCATGGCGACTTTTCCAGAAAGATCATCCCGAAGAAGCTGCACAACTCGAATTGATCTGGGAAACTCCGTCGCTGATAAATAACTCGGTCATGGTGCGAGATGATGTGCCGGAGGCCATTCGCGAACAGGTAAAAAAGACACTTCTGGATCTGGCGCAGACGTCACAAGGGCAAATAATTCTTACCGGCATGGAGACTGCCCGCTTTTATGCGGCCGATGATAGTCACTATCACAGAGTGACTGAATACATAGAGCGCTTCGAGAAAGAAGTTCGCTTAGTGGAAAGTAAGTAATGTTTAAGCGCCTGAAAAAACTATTGCTTGGTAACCTGCGCAAACAATTGACCCTTGGCATGGTGCTGGCTGTTGCCACAATGATATCTTTGTTCGTCTGGGACATGACGCGTCGCCAACAGACCATTGAAATAAAACAACATTCCGAACAAATAAGTGCGCTTGCCAACAGCGTGGCAACAACCTCGGCGGTATGGGTTATCTCACGTGATTACAGTGGCTTACAAGAAATAATTCAAGGTATCTCGCGATATCCACACCTGCGCCACGCTATTGTATTTGACCTTAAAGGTCAGGTTCTGGCTCATAATGACCCAACCAAGATTGGACTGTATTTGACCGAACTACCGTCGGAAGTTGGCGTTCAAATTTTGCAACATACGGCAAGTTTGATTGATGTCATTAGTCCGATCATGCTCGCTGACAAACAAATTGGCTGGGTACAAATTGGCTTAGACAGAGCGCCTTTTAACACCGAGCTTCACACATTAAAACTCAATGGTCTTTTTTATGGGCTGATTTCGATTGTCTTAAGTATTTTTTTTGCCATACTTACGAGTAAATACCTGACCCGACGATTATATTTAATCCAACAGGTTGCTGAAGCTGTGCACGCAGGAAAATCAGATTTGAGGACAATTGTCACAGGTGATGATGAGGCTGCAGTGCTTGCACGGCAATTCAATGAAATGCTGGATAGTTTAGCGCAGCGGGAAGAAATCTTGCAAAGGAGCGAAACTTTTAAAAATGCCATTTTAAATTCAGTACCCGCTGAAATCGCCGTGTTAGATCGTGACGGTGTCATTCAGGCAGTTAACGAACCTTGGATACGATTTTCATTAGAGAACAGTAGTGAGCCTGACAACGCTGTATTGCAATCGGCAGTTGGTGTCAATTATCTCAAAGTTTGCGAAGCGAGCGTTAATTTCACGATAGATGATGATGCACTAAATGCCAGTCAAGGTATTCAGTCCGTACTTGATGGCAAGCTATCCAGCTTCAGCCTGGAATATCCTTGTCACTCATCTGAACAACAACGCTGGTTCTCAATGAACGTTATGCCTCTGGGCATAGCCCCAATAACAGGCGTTGTCGTTACGCATACCGATATAACGGCGATTAAGAGAACCGAAGAAATCCAGATTTTCCTGGCAAAAACCACTAGCGAACTTTCAAGTGAGTCTTTTTTTGAAACGCTGGCCAGATATCTGTCAGAGTTTCTTGGCATGTTCTATGTTTGTATAGATCGACTCGAAGGTGATGGCCTAAATGCCAGGACATTGGCCGTCTGGTGTGATGACCACTTTGAAGACAATGTGACCTACGCATTAAAAGATACGCCTTGTGGCGATGTGGTAGGTCAGTCGGTCTGTTGCTTTCCAGTCAGTGTCTGCCAATTTTTCCCGCGTGACCAGATATTACAGGATTTATGCGCAGAGAGTTATATTGGCGTAACGCTATGGAGTCACACGGGTCAGCCGATAGGGCTAATTGCTGTGATCGGACGAACAGCTTTGGTAAACAGGCCTCTGGCTGAGTCTATTCTGCAATTAGTTAGTGTTCGTGCCTCCGGTGAACTGGAACGACTATTCGCCGAAGAAAAACTCCAGCTCTCTGCCAGTGTATTTTCCCATTCCCATGAAGCTATCTTTATCACTGAACCGGATGGCACCATCATCGATGTCAATGATGCCTTCACTTGCATCACTGGCTTTAGCCGTGCCGAAGTGCTCGGCAAGAACCCACGCCTCCTAAGCTCTGGACGCCAAAGCAAGGAGTTCTATGCAGTTTTATGGCGTGAGATAATTGAAAATGGTTATTGGTCTGGCGAAGTTTGGAACCGTCGCAAAAACGGTGAAATTTACGCTGAGCTGCTCACCATCAGTGCTGTGCGAAGCGCTGAAGGTAACATTCAGAATTACGTGGCACTGTTTTCCGATATCTCCGCATTCAAAGAACATGAGAATCAACTTGAGCACATTGCCCATTACGATGCATTGACCACCTTGCCCAACCGCGTATTACTTGCCGACCGTATGCACCAGGCTATGGCACTAGCACAGCGGCGCGGTCAGCCTTTAGCAGTCGCTTTTCTCGATCTCGATGGTTTCAAAGCTATCAATGACCGTTATGGACACCCCGTTGGCGACCAGTTACTGATGACCGTAGCCTCCCGCATGAAACAGACCCTACGCGAATGCGATACCCTGGCCCGGCTTGGAGGTGATGAATTTGTAGCAGTGCTCCTCGAACTGGAGGATGTGAACGCCAGCATACCCATGCTCAATCGGCTACTCGCTGCGGCTGCGGAACCGCTGCATATTGGCGATTTGGTGCTCAATGTGTCGGCCAGTCTCGGTGTTACTTTCTATCCGCAAGTAGATGATATAGATGCCGATCAATTGTTGCGCCAATCCGATCAAGCCATGTATCAGGCAAAACTGGCCGGTAGAAATCGCTATCATATTTTTGATGCCGAGCAGGATAGTAATATTCGTGTTCATCATGAAAGCCTGGAGCGTATTCGCTGTGCCTTGTGTGAAGGTGAATTTGTGATGTATTACCAACCCAAGGTAAACATGCGAACCGGGGCAGTCATCGGCGCAGAAGCCCTGATTCGGTGGCAACATCCGGTAGAGGGTTTACTGCAGCCGGCAGTATTTTTACCAGTGATTGAAGATCATTCACTCGCTGTCGAGATTGGTGATTGGGTAATAAACACAGTACTGACCCAGATAGAGAGCTGGCATGCCATTGGACTGAATCTCCCTGTCAGTATCAATGTCAGCGCCCGCCAATTACAACAACCAGACTTTGTTGTTCGACTTCAGGATATTCTTGCAACCCATCCGATAGTAAGGCCATATAGCATTGAACTGGAGATTCTGGAAACAAGCGCATTGGAAGACTTGGCCGGCGTATCCAGAGTAATTGAAGCTTGCCGGGAGATTGGAGTTCTGTTTGCACTGGATGACTTTGGGACTGGGTACTCATCACTAACTTATCTGAAACGCCTGCCGGTCACTTTGCTTAAGATTGACCAGAGCTTTGTGTGCAATATGTTGGAAGATCCCGATGACTTGGCTATTTTACAAGGCGTACTCGGATTGGCGGCTGCATTCCACCGTGAAGTGATCGCCGAAGGCGTGGAAACCATAGAACACGGTGAAATGTTGTTACAATTAGGCTGCGAATTGGCCCAAGGCTATGGTATTTCTCATCCGATACCAGCAGAAGAAATGCCCTATTGGGTAGATACTTGGCGCCCTCCTCCATCGTGGCTCAATTTGGCTGTAATCAGTCGAGATGATTTACCGCTACTCTTTGCCAGTGTCGAGCACTGCGCCTGGATTAGCGCCATGCAAAATCACCTCAAGGGTAACCGTTCAGAACCACCACCTATGGATAACCATCATTGTAATTTCAGCGTTTGGCTGGATGGAGAAGGTTTGGTTCGCCATGGAACACAGCCTGCCTTTCAAGTCATAGAGTCATTGCACAGACGAGTACATGAGTTGGCTGCGGAGTTATTAAAACTTCATGTTAGTGGCCGAAACAAAGAGGCGCTTGCGAGAATAACTGAGCTTCTTGATTTAAGAGATTTATTGATAAAGCAATTAAAAAAGTTGACCTAAGGGATCCGAACTCCCATCCCCCCCTATCTGACCGAGCAACCGGGTATAGCTTTTCAGTGTATACACCTTTGACGACGATCAAGAACCATTGAGGTCCGCTCAAAATGGTCACCACGGCAGCAACCGGGTTGACCGGCACCGGTGCTATCGCTCAAATAGCAGTATAGATCTGCCAAGCTCTTTATTAACTAACGATTCTGCCAACACATCGGAGAATATTCAGATTATTTTTTATCACCATTGAACCTTTGTATCGTTTTCAGGTACACACAAGAAGCGTAATACGGAATTCATATCGATGAACCTTAGAGTAAAAGTCTACTGGCAGCAATTGACGCTGCTTCTGAATTGGAAAATAGCGTTTCGCTGTGTCGTTATCGTTTAAGCATTAATCAGTCGATGTATTATGGTACATGAAGTAGGTTACAAGTTAAAAAACAACGTATTTGGTAGACATCATGCCAAATGAATTAAACATATTTAGAGGATAGTTTATATGAAATTGTTATTTGTTTCTTTAGCACTTTTATCAGGTCTTGCGAGTGCAGCACCAAACATTGTTACAACACAGGGTTCAAATACTATTAAGTACACCCCAATGACGTACAATATAAAAAAATTATCAACAACAATTGCTAATGCTCGTTTAGCATTTCCTGGTGAAGAAGTTTTTGTGGGTGCTGACCAAGGCTATCCCTTTACCGGCGGCCCAGTTAGTTTTGGCGGAGTATTTACCTACCACGTCACTGGTGGATTATTCTACGGTATCGGTCAATCGCCAAAAGTCGCAGGCCTTAATCCAACTGGGCTTAGCAATTTCCTGGTAGGACCGACTAGTGTCTCGCCATCTTTAATAGTCACTGCCTACTTTAATCAGCCGACCACTGAAGTTGGCGCTTACTTTGCCACCACTAATGCTGCCGGTGGTGTATTCACTGATGCCGTAACCATTTCGGTAAATGGCGTTGAGTTAGGATCAATTGATTTACCTGCCTTACAAGCAACCTATGTGGGCGTTCGCGATGATGAGAGTCCATTTTTTACAGATATCGATCCTTCGAATACCAAAAATAGAACGGTCACTTTTAGACCAACTCGGGGCGGCGTTACTGCGCCATTTGTATCAGATAGTATTTATATTGAATTAAATGGCGTTACACCGCCTCCGGTCATTGTCACGCAACCCCCAGTAGTTACGCCACCAACTGTTACTACACCATTACCAATAGTGAAGTTAAAAGGTAAAAATCAATAATTGTATTGTTACGACTGATACTCACCAACTCCAGCCCAAAATTGTAAGTGACACCTGCTAAAACATTGATTTAAGCAATACCCAAAGGAACTAAATGGAAATCTGATAGTCCAATGTTGAGAGTGATCGTTGGCCATTGTAAAAAAGCCAAATTATCGATCACATTCAGGTTTGTCGCTTCTTGGGTATTAATTCGATGAGCAGGACGGCTGGAACCGCCAAAGGCATAGTGGTCGAAAGTTACTAATTGTTAATGCAAGGCACCCTCAAATATAATAGAGTGTAATCGCTCTGCTTAGATCATAGGTAGAGACTAAAAAACTCTGATTTCCGTAGAGATCATCGACCAACTTTGAAAAACAGTTGGGTCTCTTGATGACAACGTATATGCCTATCAGACAGCCCGGAGAAACTGGACCGTAACCGATCACGGCAAATACGGCAACACCGCAAGACATTTTAATTGTGCTTTATTCATAGATTATCGGCTTCGCAATCAATTACATTTTTGTGGCTTCAGCATAGAAGTTTTACCGACCATGATGTCCATCGTTTTCAGCAAGCACTTTAAAAAAGAATCCTGGAGATACGTTTTTTGCAAAGGGCTAGTACTTGAGATCGCACCTTCTTACATTGGTTTAAATTCATGTACTGGCACAAATGGTGTTCATTTTTATCATTCAGCCATCCGTCATGTTTCAGATCGGGTATTGATGGCTGAGTCGGCGAAATGATCAAAACAATGGTAGCGATTTTTACCAGCTTGTTTAGCCACATACATGGCTTGGTCAGCTTGACGAATTAAAGCATCCATATCCAACTCTTGATATTCTGCTCCGTTGCTATAAAAACTTACCCCAATACTGGCTGAAACGCTTAGTGCTAATTTCTGCAACATAATCGGTCTCGTGCAAGCTTGTAATAAATGACTAATGGGCATTTCGATCAATTCTTGATCCGTTAATTCAGTCAATAGCACAATGAATTCGTCACCACCCAAACGCGCTACAACGTCGATTTCTCGAACCACTCGTTTCATTTGTTGGCTAACATTGATTAATACTTCATCGCCTATATTGTGACCATAACTGTCGTTGATTTGTTTGAAGCCATCCAGGTCGATAAATAACACAGCAAAACACCCCCCATAACGCTTAACCCGATTCATAGCTTGGCTCATACGATCTATCAATAACAGGCGATTGGGTAAACCGGTCAAAGCGTCGTAATAAGCCAGATTTTCTAATGCTCGACGTTTGTCCATCATAGCGGTAATATCACTAGCCATTGCTAAATAACGAATCGCCCTCCCACTGGTATCACGGATGGTAGTGATACTAATGATTACGGAGAAAAATCCACCGCTTTTATTTTTATTAGTAACTTCGCCACTCCAAAAGTCGATATTAGCAATTGATTGCCAAATGTTGGCGTAGAATTGGCTGTCGTGTAAGCCTGATTTCAGCAAACGAACATGTTCACCAATCACTTCTTCTCGTTGATAACCGGTAATATCTAAAAAACGCTGGTTAACGTCCAGAATAATACCGTTAGTATCGGTGCTACATATAATTTCATGAGAGATATTGAAGAAATCATTGGCCGCCTTAGAGTTTCTAATGTCGGTCACATCGGTGCAAGAGCCGATATAGCCTTCAAATTCGCCTTGTTGATTAAAACGCGGGGCACCGTGGTCATCGACCCAGCGGTATTCGCCATCATGACGACGTAAGCGATATTCCATTCTAAACGGCAGGCGTTTGTCGAAATTAGTAACGTAAATGGCTAAGCAACGACCTATATCTTCAGGATGTACGCCATCAGCCCAGCCATTACCTTCTTCTTGTTCCATTGTGCGCCCAGTAAAATCAAGCCATGTTTTATTAAACCAATAACAGAGCTTGTCTAATCCTGACAACCAAATCAAAACGGGGGCGGCATCGGCTAAATGTTTAAAACGTTGTTCCGAGCTAATCAGTTCGATCTCTAATTGTTTACGTTGGCTAATATCACGTTGAAAAATGACAAATTGACTCAATGCGCCTTGACTGTTGAAGATTGGATTAATGCTTAGTTCATTCCAAAATTTAGAGCCATCTTTACGATAGTTAATGACCTCGCCCTGGTAACTATTAGTAGCGGCCAGTGAGGACTCCATCATCTCTATTTGCTCGGGATCGGTTTCTTTTCCCTGAAAAAGAGTACAAATCTGTCCCTGCAGTTCCTCTGTCGAATACCCCGTTAATTTTTGGAAAGCACTATTAACATATGTAATGCGACGTTCGGTATCGGTTAGTAATACGCCTTTACTCAAGCCTTCTAAAATAGAAAACTTTTCGAGTGTGCGGTCTTGTGCTGTGATATCGACACCCAACACATAAAAACCTTTGACTTGATAATTTTCTATATCCGGAATATAGCTTAGTAAAGTATGGATTACTTGACCGGTTTTCCGGTCAGTAATGTAGCGATCAAACTGTTGTTTTTCACCGTGAATCACGCCATTAATCTGGGTTAAATTGCTTTTATAAAGCTCATCGCCTATGACCTGACGAATGTGTCTACCCTTGATTTCTTCCGGTGTTTTACCAAACCAGCGCGAATAAGCGGCATTACTAAACTGGTTTTTAAGTTGACTATCCCAATAACCGATAAGGACTGGCATTTGGTTAATAATAAAATTCAGCCGCTTAAGTTCCTGAAATGACTCTTCTTGATGTCGTGGGGCTTGTTCTAACGCTTGCGAGATTTTGTTAGCCATAATATATCCAAGAATAGGCAAGAATTATTTTGAGAAGGTGCAAATATAGAGTGGTTTGGACTTGTTTAATTGCTTTATATGGTCAATACAGGCATAAAAAACAGGCCTTTCTTTATTTTAACAGGACCGACTATATAATTACCAAACTTAAGAATAAAGGCAATTTATTAATTTACCACATCTATTTCCTTCATCAAGGATTCGAAACTTACCACCAAAAGGTACGGCTGGCTTGGCACGCGAATCATTCATATTCATTAAACGAGAGCCACGGCCACCGGCCAATATTAATGCATCAGCGTGTCGCTATTTTTGACACAAGATTTTTTGGTTCCCTACCAAAAATCGTCAAAAACTTAGCAACGCTTAGACTGCTGCGCAAGCCCCAGCCGTATATGGACACCTCCCGTTTTGCAGGCACTAATGACTTCCGGTTTTTTGGGTACGACTGCTACTGGCGACTATAATTCACACTCGCTACCGACTCCGGTACGCGGGCTTCCCTGAATTACAGCGTGCGTCAGCCTAAGGTATTTTGCAGGACAATATGCCTTTGCTAACCGGAAACGTCGAATGTGACGGTAGGGTTAAATCTGGAAGCGGCGTTTGCCAACCCTCATCGATTGATTTGTAAATTCCTTTTGCGATAGCCGGTGATTTTGCTTTTCTTTTTCATATTCTGGAACATGAAGATGGCGGTATGATCACAACTATCCGTGTTGTTGGATCAAGTAACAAGATAATATCAATAAATTAAATTGGTCTAGATTCCCACCTTCAGCATTAAGAAGGCAAGAAAAACAACATATCGCTTGAATAAATTATCACCAAGAATAACTTTCGAAGCTATGATTTTAACCCTCTCACCTATAAAGTTTCGAAGTTCATTTTGATATCATAATTAACTTTGCCTAGGGTTTTATTATTGAAAAATAATGCCGTTAAAGTGCAAAATTGAATGATTGAATGATTGAATTTAATTTAAACTTTACAACCCAAATAAATTTTTTATTACTGTATAACAGCCACTTAATAAAAATCATAAACTCCGAAACTTTAGTTTATAAAATCAAAATGCTTTTTCCAACATTCTTTGTTTAAGGTCGACCCATTGATTTAGACTATCCGCATTGCCAAACTGCTGGCCGTTGCTTTTGATTTTGGCCAACCATAAACCACGACCATTGAAACTATAGACTGGTAATAAATCATTACGATCAGTCGCAGGGGTTATAGTCGGCATTAGGTTGTCCAATACCAGCGGTACAACCCTTTGGGATTCAAAATAAGTTAGCACCATATGTGCCTGTTTAAACGTCAGTGCATTGACGTAAGTAATTCGCAGCTTATTTTCGTCGACCCCCATTTCCACCAGAGTAAAATATTTGGCAATTGCTAAATCTTCACAATCACCAGAACCTTTTACCAATACCTCAATAGGTGTCGCCCAATAATCATTTTTTAACCACACAATTAAATCATCCTTAAATTCAATATTTTGATTAAAAAAATCATTTACCTGTTTCAATTTTTCTGCTTCTGGATCATTTTTACCCGCCTGCATCAGTTTTTGCCATTTGACGAAACGTTGTCGGACGACCATTCCATATTTACTCTCGACCTTATCCAACATTGCTTGGTCAAGCTGTAAACTAACAACCTTAGTTGGGCCTAAATCAATGGTGCCGATAAGGGCTATAAAAACAATGACGACAATGCCTACAACCCTAAATCTATATTTTCTAACGGCTAGCACCAAAAATGCCTATTTCTTTTAAAGCCAGATAATCGTTATCAGATTGAACATTTTCAGCCAGTACAGCAATATCCAACAACATTCCCATTTGCCGAATAGCTTGTACAAACTCGTATTTTTGCCGGGAATGGTTGATGCCTTCGCCTATTTCTCTACCAAGCCTTATGTAATCAGGCTTAAGTTTTTTAACTATATCCGGTGACATGAACTGCGCTTCAAAACGTTTAACCATAACACGACCACCCCACCGATGCAGGTTATAAATAAACTCGGCGTGAGCGTCAATCTCCTTACCTACCGCATAAGCCGACAAACTGAACACCAGTTGTTGAACTGCAATATGATTATTTTTAAGTAACTTTTCTAACCACAGACAAAATTCCAGGTTGTTGATGGCACTGGACGAAAGATTTACCGCTATGGTATGTTGAATTTTATTACTGACGATATATTCCAGCACCTTTTCAATAACCGCTTTATCATGCTTGATAATTTTGGTTATTTTTTCGGCAATTGATACAAAAAGTCCAATGGCAACTTTTTCACCATTCTTGTCATACACCTGGGTAATAACTTCTTCCATGATAATCAACCCAGTCTGGAAACTGGTCGTTTTTCCAACATACGACAGCGTATAGTTTGCGTTATCAATGCAATCCAAGACCAATGTCTTCCAGTTGGCAATATCTCTCGCAATATTTTTATTGGTACGGATATAATAACTATTCGGGCCAATTAGTCGCGCCTGTTCATAGGCTTCAGTGGCCGCAAATAGCTGGCTTTTCGGAGTACCGACCAGATTGACAGGCACAATACCAATATGCATCAGGTCAGATTTTGCATATTTTTCGCCTAGCTCGCTAATATCAGTGCTCAACGATTTAGCAAACGATTCAATTGCTTCAACATCATTGGTTTTAACTAGCATTACAAATTCACCGCCGTAAAAATGATAGGCTTTCATAATGAATTCTGGGTACTGTTCAGTCATGTCAGTGATTTTTCCAGCAAACGCTTTTAAAAGCAGATCGATAGAATCGCTGGTATATTCTTTAACTAGTTCCGGTAAGCTATCCAACTTAACAAGTATCAAATAAGCCGGACAATGTTCCATAAGCAGTTGCTTGATATCTGTATCGTAAACTACTTTTTTATAAAGACCGCTAAAGTCATTAAGTAACAAACTTTCCCGCATCACCGCGAGCTTGCTGTTTAAATCTGCAAAGACAATTTCCAATTTCGTGGACATAATATTCATAGAGAGCGCAACATTTTTAACCTCAATGGTCGAAGGCAGGATTTCTATCGTTTTAAAATGACCGTCTGCAATTTGTAGTGCCAGTTGAGCAATTCGTTTCAATGATGCCAACGTATACTGTAAGATCAACAATAGAAGCGCTACTGAAAATACAAAAGCAATAAGCGAATAAAAAAACGAGGTTTTAACCAGTCCATATAGCTTGCTAACGCCAAAAGCAGGATTTATGGTAACAATGACCTTGCCGCTAAGTATCCAGCCAGAAGTAATCTCACTTTCAGCAATTGCAGGCGACATCGGCAGACTATCAATAAACCAACCAGGCACTCCTTCAACATTTTTATCGTTTCTAAGTGAAATTAATTCTTCACCACTCGCATCGACCAACCGTATTTCCTTGTAATACCCCATATCAAAAATGGCGGCAACCATGGCTTTAATAATCGGGTCGTTAGTATCTTTCATATGGGGACTGAGTGACAAACCCAACGAGGTTGCGGTATCCTGGGCATGACTCTGCGATTCACCTTCAAGGTATGCTTTAATATTGCTGATGCCAAGCGCCAAGTTGACGCTAAAAATCATTAAAAACATAAATGAAATCAATATTAGGAGTTGTTTTGATAAGGACATATTTAATCCAGAAATTATTTAGTTACTCAAGTTTCGGAGTTCATTTTGAACCCTATAAAACGATTTGAAATAGCATTTAACCTTACAAAACTGTTCAATAAAAAAAGCCCTTTTCTACTCTACCAACTTAGTCAGGGACAGTCTAAGCATCACTTTTTTCTCTATCTTGAAATGGTGAGCCATCATGTCGAAAAGTTTGTTACAAAATAGAAAATAAAAACTCATCCATTGTCTAACCTCACTAGCTAATCGCGTCCAGTCCAAAGCTAGCTTTGGTAACAAATATATTTATTTGTAAAAAGCAACAGACAAAACCAATAGTTCGAACTATTTAATATTCATTCCTAATCAGTCACTTTTCTGTTCATAAATAAAAGTTAACACGCTTAAGAATACAAAAGCTACTAATTTCTAAAGTTAGCGAATATAGGTATTTATGCGTATTGACTAATCGGTTCAGAAAAATATAATCATTATGAAAAATTGATTGGCAGATCTTACAGGTACTGTATTTTTTCCTTTGGTTTGGATTATCTATAACTAAACCGACCAAATATGAAGCCATCAAAATCCTGGTTTAGAAGTGGTGACCCTTAAATAACAAAAGTCAGGCAACCCATAATTAATAACTGCTCATTAAAGCTACGCCGAGTATTGCAGGCATTATTTAGACAACGCACATAACTAGCAGCTCAAGAAGCAAAAATAAACTTCAAAACTTAACTTTAAGGGATGAAAAATAATTAACTCATCGATTGTCTAACCGCAGTCGCTTAACCCAGGTTGAGCTTTACCAGTTTTGAATTCCACTCCGGAGTCCAAAGCTGACTTTGGACCCGAAAGTATTATTGAATTACCAAGAAACAAGACAAACCTAGAATTGTATGAGCAACTTGGATTTGAAAAGAATGCGGGACTTAATTACCAGCCCCCTTCAGATGCTAAATCCCTAATGTTAAAGATCACAGAAAATTACGTCACACAAAATGGTTTGCATTTGAAAGTTTTATCCACGAATTATATTTAGTTGAGGATGCGGTTATGAATATTAAAATCAATTTACGAGGATCGTACTTAGCTGCGGGCTTTTCGGTAATTTTAGGTTTTCTGACGTGGCAAACAGCCTCAGCGAGCAATGGAGAGAGCGCCTACAATTGGCTTTATGATAAGCCCGAATGGCTTTTGGCGTTCGTGCTGGCCGCTATCTTCGCAGGATTATCATTACTTACTCTGGCTGCATACCCACGCTGGCAAGAGATTAATAAATCCAAGCCTAAGGTCTTTTATTCGACGGCCTTGAGCGGTGCGGTGCTGGGAGTTGTCATCGCATTGTTAATAGCTGGCGCATGGAAGGACTATTTATCTAACCTGGCGCCTCCTTCGTTGGTAGGAACAAGCGCAAACCTGACATGGAATGCCAGTACCTCACCCGCAGTTGGAGGCTATATAATTTATTATGGTCAAAGCAGTGGCAACTATACCGCAAATGTTGATGTAGGTAACATCACTGCTTATACAGTGCAAGGATTACAGCAAGGTAGCACCTACTACTTCGCGGCGAAGGCCTATGATTCGGCCAAAACTACTCAGAGTTCTTATTCCAATGAAGTCAGTTTTACAGTGCCTGTCACTACAGTACTAACGGCAGATTACACAGCTAATATAACCAGCGGTCTCGCGGGTATGTCGGTAATTTTTACACCTAACACAACGGGAACCGTTACCAGTTGGACATGGGGACTACCCGGCTCCTATACACCGTCCATCACAAACACAACAGCACAAGC
>CAILCX010000024.1 GCA_903832775.1 uncultured Methylobacter sp.
ACCAATCTGATCAAGCAATTGGTCAAGCAAGGTGTGATTACCGATAAAACCGCACAAGACATGATCAAGCAAGCCGAAGCGGATGCCGATCAGCAAGTAGCCGAAGCAAAAGCCGCGACCGCCAAACAGCCGGCGGCCAGCAAAGAAGTCGTGCCAGCCGATGAAGTGCGCGTGGCTTATGTGCCTGATTTTGTAAAAGACGAAATTCGTCAACAAGTACGTAGCGAGTTGCGCGAAGAAGTGGTTGGCGATGTCATGGCGAAGGCCAAGAAGGAGCAATGGGGTTTGCCGGGGGCTTTGCCTGAATGGGTTAATAGGTTTAAGTTGTCTGGGGATTTACGGTTGCGGGAGCAGTCGGAATATATGGCAACAGATAATGTTAAGGGTTATTACGCAAATTGGCAGGCGATCAATGATCGTGGTGGTGTTACTGCAGCAACAAATAATAATGAGCTTTTTCTTAATACACAAAATGATAGGAATCGATTAAGGGAGCGCCTGCGATTGGGGTTAGATGTTCAGGTTGCAGATGGTTTGGTTGCTGGAGTACGTTTGTCAACCGGTAATATTAAAAATCCTGTTTCGACTAACCAAACACTAGGTAATTACGGTGACCGTTATGACTTTAGGCTCGATCGCGCCTTCCTTAAATATGACCTTATAGATGACAATAAATTCAGTTGGTTAACTCTGGCGGGTGGCAGGATTGTAAATCCATTCTTTACAGGGGGAAGTGAATTGGTTTGGGATGAAGATTTGTCGTTCGAAGGCGGAGCGGCAACAGTTCGTCATCGCTTTGGTGGTAGTGATGGACTAGGTGTTGCAGGTGGCAATGGACCGACTGTGTTTGCAACTGCCGGTGCTTTCCCTTTGTCTGAATCTGCATTAAGCACTAACAATAAATGGTTGTTTGGCGGACAAACCGGTCTGGATTGGGGTTTTTCTAATCAGGATAGTTTAAAGATTGGAGCAGGATATTTTGATTACCAAAATATTCGGGCTAAGACCAATATAAATAATGCTCAAAGTAATTATTGCAGCTTTAATACCCCTGATAATACATTTTCCAAGCCTGATTATATGCAACTTGGCAACAGTCTTACCACAATATGTACTGAAACAAACTCGGCTACGCAAGGTGCGCCAAATGGGCTTGTAGGACTTGTAGGACTTGCTTCGGATTACAAGATTCTTAACATAAATGCTGTATATGACTTGGCAATGTTTGCTCCGCATCATCTTAAATTAAGTGCAGATTATGCGAAAAATGTCGGATTTAGTTATAAGGACAATCAAAGTCGATATGGAAGAGTCTGGCAATCACAAGGTGGTAATGAGAGCAGTGAACAAACAACCGGCTGGCAAGTCAGGGCTGATCTGGGTTGGCCAAAAGTTGACGTTGCTGGTAAATGGAGCGTATTTACTATGTACAAACATTTGGAGCGTGATGCTGTGTTAGATGCATTTACCGATTCCGATTTTCACCTTGGTGGCACAAATACAAAAGGTTGGGTAGTCGGCGGCAATTACGGTTTG
>CAILCX010000025.1 GCA_903832775.1 uncultured Methylobacter sp.
CAGAAGAAAAAGTGTTACGCGTTATTGGTTTAGCGTCGAGCGTCCCCTACAGTCATACAACAGGACCACTGGACCCCATTAACAGACGAATTTCCATTATCGTCATGAATAAAAAAACCGAACAGGAAATTTTGCAAAGCGTGGGTGAAGAACCAAGTCCAAAGACTGAATAATATATAGCCGGAGAAAGTGGAATCGCATCCCTTTAATGATGTATCCTTTCAACTACCTAAATTGCATTTACTAACTAGTTTTGAACATATATCCTGAAGTTTTTGTATTTCTGACTGAAATTCCGGATGATTTTGCAGATAATTATCGCGTCCTTCTAAAAAGCTTCGAAAATCTGCCTGAATCCCTTCAGTGGTAATTGGGCGCCCTAGCTTAGGCCCTGTAGGACTTTCACCAAAAATGTCTTCCAACATAACATTTCCCATTTCAAAGTTAAAATGCCTAGAGTCTTGCCAATACTTTGCTGTCGCTCCTATAGACTCTGTAGTTAGCTCGTTATAACTGTAAAATTGCCACGCGCGCGCACTAGTTTCTGTTTCGATTAAATTTGCAATTTGATTCATGGCGCGCCAATAAGTATCTTGATCACCACATTGATTATCCAGTTCCAAACTATAAGCATGACGAGGATACACAAAAAACACCAATTCAACGTCATGTTCTTTAGCTATTCTAATCATATTCCGCAAACCGCTTAAATCGACAGTATTCGCAGAAACATAATTGAAAGGCATAGTAGATGACTTAACACAATGGGGATGTTGTTTCTTGTAGCGCTCAAAATCTTCTCCAAAACGCGTATTTACTCCTGGCTTATCCCGCGCAAAAAAGAATCTGCCATCTTGAGCGTGAGTGGATTTGTCATTCTTTTGATGTGTTATTGTTTTTATAGAATCACGTAGAGATGACAAAGACAACAAAAGCTCCATCTTATTTATTTGCCCCAATTTTGCAAACTTTTTACAATCAGTTTTTGCCATTCCGGTCAAATGAAATCCAATTAATGCTCGTTTTATATGGGAATGAGCTACAGCAAATTCAAAATTGCATTGAACCTCATCGTCATAAGCACGCGCAAGCGCAAGATTCATTCCTTTTAAGCGTCCATCATCGGTAAAGAATTTGTTATTAGAATCAAAACCAATTTCTGCATAAGAACTTCCTAAAATTACAGATTCAGGTTGATCACGCATCAATAAAATGGGTTTGATTTGACGTTCGTAATTACCATAAGCTGGTTTAATGGCATTAAATCCAGTTATCTCGCTGTCACGGTAATACCAAAATGGATCAACGATGCGATTGAATAGTCCAATCAAAATTAATAACAAAAAGCTTAAAGAAACAAATCTGATAACAAACTGTTTGATAGTCATGATCTAACTTAAAACTGAAAATAAATAAACTCGGACACTTCCGATATAGACAAGATTGAAAATACAGCGCAAATCACACTCGCTACTAACCATGAATATGATGGTTTCCACAGCAATCGTTTTGCAACACCGCTTTCTGATATATTCAGTGCCGGTTTAAAATTTACCATCATTTGTTGGGTATTCGGGGCCAACCAAACAATCAGCAGCGAAACCAAAATCCAGTTAATCGCGCTGCCTTTGATAATCGCTTGCGTATTGCTAAAGTGGATGCCTTGCTTAGCTAGCCACTGCCCAACAAGACCCCATTTCCATAACCAGGCATCCGGTAGGGCGAAACCATTCATGCCTGCCATAGCTTTGAGTATCGCAATTGCTGAGTCGATATTATTTGATCTAAAAACTACCCATGCCACCACTACCGCCAAAAAAGTAATCATCACAGACAATGCATGGTTAAGTTTGGATGGCGAATCATCTCGAAATCTCTTATGTAGCAGTTGCCAGCCGTGGTTGATAACTAGATAGCAGCCATGCAATCCACCCCACATTACATACGTCCAGCCCGCGCCATGCCATAGACCTCCCAGCAACATGGTTATCAGCAAGTTTAGATGGCGACGAGCATTACCTTTCCGATTACCACCTAAGGGGATATAAAGATAATCCCGCAGGAAATGCGACAGTGTCATGTGCCAGCGTCGCCAAAACTCAATGATGTTCACTGACTTGTAGGGCGAGTCAAAATTGAGCGGAAGTGTTATACCAAATAACCTAGACAAACCAATCGCCATATCAGAATAGCCTGAGAAATCAAAATACAGTTGTAGTGCGTAACACAATGCCCCTCCCCAAGCATCCAAAAAAGTAAGCTCAATTCCCGTAGTATGCGCGGCAAACACCGGGCCGACATACGTTGCAATGCCATCAGCAGCCACCACTTTTTTAAATAGTCCTATAAAAAAAATGGTTAACCCTATTAACAAGTTCTCATAACTAAAACGGTAAGTTGCGGACTTTGCAAATTGCGGCATCATTTCCTTATGATGTAAAACTGGACCGGCGATAAGGTGTGGAAAATAGGTCACAAAAAGTGTGTAGTGGATAAAGTTGTATTCCTTAACCTTGCCCTGATAGGTATCGACTAAAAAAGCGATCTGGGTAAAGGTGAAAAAAGAAATGCCGAGCGGAAGGATAAACTCTGCTGTCCGAAGGGAGGTATCGATTAGTTGATTCAGGTTTTCAATAAAAAAATTGGCATACTTAAAGTAGCCTAGCAAAATCAGGTTAGAAATAATTGCCCCTGTCAACAGTAGTTTAGGCTTACTCTGGAATCTATGACCGATCCAATTTCCCGCTCCATAATTAAATACGATAGAACCAAGTAGTAATCCGACAAAGCGCAAATCCCACCAGCCATAGAAAAAAAGCGATGCAACTGTAAGCCAAATTGCAGCTAAATTGTGACTATAGCGTGCAATTCCATAAAACCCAAATAAAACAATAGGAAGAAATACAAAAATAAAAACGTGTGAGTTAAATAGCATAAGTAATGTCAGGTTTTATTCTGTTAAAAGCTTGATCTATATTTCAAGTCATAATTTAGCACTGCCTATCCAGCCAGTGCTCAAACTGGTTTATTCCGATCTACTCAACAACCCCAAATACTCCTCTTCACTAATCACCTGCACGCCTTTTTCAGTAGCCGCAGCGATTTTTGCAGCCCCCACATCAGAACCAGTCACCAAAAAATCGGTTTTTCCGGTGACTGACGCACCCACTTTGGCGCCCAGACGCTTGGCTTCTTTGCTCATGTCATCGCGCTTGCCATGGAGCATGGTGCCGGTAAATACAATGGTTTTACCGGTAATAGGGCTGATGGCTTGATGCTGTTCGGCGATAAAAGGTGTTTGAATTAAATTAAAACCCAACTGATAGATTTGCATAAAATCGACTTTAATTTTTGCCAGACATTCAACCACGGCGGCACTGGTTTTATCCGCGAAACCTTCAATATTGATCACCTCTTCGACAGACAAGTTAAAAATATCCACTAAATGATGATGTTGTAGCAGACGTTCACAATTACCCAAGCCCATTCGGTAAATACCGAATGCTCCCAAAAAGCGCCAATCTTCTATGGCTTCAGATCGACTACGTTGCAATTGATCGAGCAGATTTTGCGCAGTTTTTTCACCAAAGCCCATTTCCTGCAATTTAAGCATGTCTAACTGATAAACGACATAAACGGAATTGACCCCAGAAGCATGAAGTTTTTCTACGGTCTTTTGACCAAAACCATCGACATTGGCTAGCGTCCTAAAGAAATGTTCAATGGTATTTTCAATTTGTGCCGGGCATTGGGTAGTGTTCAGACAATACAAATAATCACTATCCCAAACCAGTTCACTATTACAACTGGGACAATGCTCTGGAATCTGGGGCGTTTTTGGAATAATAACCCGCTCGATTTTGGGAATCACCAAACCTGAACGCGTCAATTCAATCAAAGTTCCCTCACCAATCCCCAACTCTTTAACCATGCCATAATGATGGGCTGACGCCCTGGAAATCACGGCACCACTGAGTTTGGTCGGCGACAGTTCCGCAACTGGATTTACCCGGCCGGATCGTGAAGTTTGTGGGGTGACTTTAAGCACAATCACTTCTGCGGTTTCGATATTACTTTTATAGGCAATCTGCCAACGGTGATGATGACGGGTTGCACCTAAATACTGCTTTATGGTGTCATTGTCCATCAATTCAAAAACAACACCATCCACGTCATAATCCACCAAGCTCAATACGGTTTCAATAACATGATCAAAATTAGCCAACACATCAGCAGCTGAACCTTGCCAGTCGGGCAACTGTGCAAACGGAAAAAAAACCGCTGCATTATTTTGTATTGCATCTAAAGCATGCTGTTCTAGGTCTTTTTCTTTAATGATGCTGGCCTGAAAATTTCTGGAATTTTCAAAATACTCGGCTAAATGATTATTGAAATAAGCTTGACTGATTACAATTTCACCTGCGCCCTGTCCTCTATTGCCGTTGCCGCCGACTTTTAAACCACGCTCAAAAACGCGAGTTATATCCGTGCCTTTGCGACCATCACCACGAGTGTACAAAAAGGTTCCGTCGTCATAAGCGGCATAACCATCAAGCTTGGGCGTGGCTCTGATCTTTAGGCTAGAAAAGCCCACATCACAGTCCTCAGCAGCTTTTTCCAGGCGGACCAACCATTTTTCAATGCCAGTTTGACTATAGGATTTTTCGGTCGACAACATAGGTTCCGGCAAAGCGATAGTCTTGCCGAACGAGGTAATTTCCGGTTCTATGGTTTCTAAATAAGGATGATCGGGATGACGTTTTTGTAACTCAGCCAGAAAAACAAAATCGTAATCCGCATCGGAAATAAGCGGCTCGCCACTGCGATAGAGTGCGTTACAGACTTGTAAAAATGCCAGTAACTGGTCGTCAGATAATTGCTGAGCCTTGGTTTGTGTTGCTATATCGGCAATAAGCTCAACTGATAATAATTTTAAGTCCTGGCTGGCTGGCTTAAGAAGCTCAATTTGTGATGTGCTAAGAGATGACATTGATGAAGACTAAACAAGTGGAATAATATAGACGGCGTCGTAAATTAAACGGCATATCTATAGTAGGTCGTGTTGAGCGTACCCTACTAGCTTAATAAATCGGAGTTCGCCAATATTGAGGATTCAATAATACGCTTAGCGTACCTTAAAAGACTGGTTCCCAATTTATAGAAACCGTGAATGTATTAAGTACTGAAAATCAAACCTAGTTTTGTATTTCAGTACTTATAAATTAACCGGCATCTTAAAATTATTTAAATGACTTTAAATATAGCATTAATAATACTTTCATAGCCACTTAAGTTGGGAGTCAATTGTTACAAGCTCTGCCGAATCGCCTGCACAGTAGCGTCGGTCAGTGGCTGTCTTCTATGATCAAGAACCACGCCGTCCAACTTGTCGGCAATTAAATTGATAGTTTCTATATAATCATCAAAAACATCCGGCGCATCATCCAAAGCTTCGGGCTGCATAAAAAACACAATGCCGGGACAATAAAATGTGTCCAAATCTTTATCGGGGAACGTGCCCGGCTCAACAATACAAGCCACACCAAAATCGACCAAACGATTTATATCAAGTCGCTCAAAAATCTTCAAACTGCCGTATTCAAGACCGACCATTTTAAATGCTTCAACCAAATCAGCACCGTTAAAATCTTCATCGGCCTTGGTAATTACACTAAACTGAATAATGGCAGGTGCCGCTGGGCGTGGCGGTGGTTCAAGATCATCATCATCGCCCTCTTCATAATAACTAACCTCTTCTTCATCGTCATCTTCAAAATAACAATGGATTTTGTCATGCGCGTGAGACGGGCTGACATTAATTTTAGAGTGATCTTCAGGAACAATATCAAAATCATCCTTAATACCCAGAATTTCGTTTGTCTCATGAGCTGAATCCTCGTCATAGTCATCATAAAACTCTTGATCTTCTCGAGCTTTTTTATCTTTTATATAAGCCCAAATCAACATTCCGATGACGACAACCATGCCAGTCGCAATAATTACAATTCTTAAAATTTCTTTATCCATTAGATTTCCGCCAGACTCACTGCTTCTTCAATATCAACTGCGACCATCCGGGACACTCCCGGCTCTTTCATAGTAACACCTGTCAGCTGTTTTGCAATTTCCATAGTCACTTTATTATGAGAAATATATAAAAACTGCACTGTGGCAGACATCTCTTCGACCATTTTTGAAAACCGCCCAACATTAGCATCATCAAGCGGTGCATCAACTTCGTCAAGTAAACAAAAAGGTGCAGGATTAAGTTCAAAAATCGAAAACACTAGGGCAACAGCCGTCAAGGCCTTCTCGCCGCCAGACAATAAATGTATGGAACTGTTTTTCTTGCCGGGAGGTCTGGCAATTATGTTTACACCCGATTCCAACTCGTCCTGCTCAGTCAACTCAAGATACGCATGACCACCGCCAAATAATTTGGGAAACTTTTCCTGCAAGCCTGTGTTTATTTTATCGAAAGTTTCCCTAAAACGTTGCCGACTTTCTTTATCTATCTTGCTGATTGCCTGATCCAGCGTTTGTAAAGCTTCTATTAAATCGGCATGTTGTTCATTAAGAAAGCTCATCCGCTCAGACTGCGCCCGAAATTCTTCAATCGCGGTCAGGTTAATAGTACCTAATCTTTCGATTTGAGCCAATAAATTATCAACCGTTCGTTTCCAACTAGCTTCTTCCGCCTGTTCCGGCAAACTTTGCAATACCTGTTCAACATCGGCGTCAATTTCTTTGAGCTGCTCATTTACGGTTTGCTGACGCACCTTACTTTCCTGCAATTCAAAACGGATAGAATCCAGCGCTTCCTTCTGCTTTTCCAGATCTCTTTGAACGCGGATATGTTCTTCGGATTGCCGAGTAATTTCAGTTTCCAACTCGTCCTGTAGTTGGCGATTTTGTTTTAGGCGAAACTCCAGTTGATCCTTATCCAACAAAAATTGCTGCAATTGTTTTTTCTCGTCATCCATTGGTGTCAACGTTTGTTCCAGATTTTTATCCAGTTCAGAAATACGTTCTAAGGATTGCTGATGTTGCAACTGCAAACGATCCAGTTGTTTGCTTGTTAAAGTTTCAGAAGCGCGCAGTGATTCAATCTGGCCCTTGGTGGTGTAGACTTGTTGCCGTGCTTCATGTGCAGAGTGATCGACATTTTGTTGCTGAGATACCAAATCACTATTTAAGGCCTCCAGAGTTTGCTTTTTTTGTTCCTGTTCGCTTATAAATTGCTCGGCTTGTTCCAATAATAATTGCGCTTCGGCAAAGGTCTCGGCATTATCGGTAATCTCACGCCTAATATCATCAATATCGGTGCTGACCTGCCCAAGACGATTTTTCTGATGCTCATAACGAGCGGAATGCGCACTGAATTCGGCGCTTTTCAAAGACAGCTCAGAACCCAGACTATTATCCTGTTGCTGTAAAGCTTCACGTTGGATCTCGGCATCTTTCAAACCAGTTTCAGAAGCTTCCAACTGATCTTCCAACGCTTCAATCTCAAAATGCACTTCTTCCTGACAAAGTTTTAACAACCGTAAATCCTTTTCGCGCTGCAGAACCCCAGTTTTACTATCTATGGCGCGAATTACTTTTATCCAACCAGGACCAAACCAGGTACCATCGGGAGTAATGACCGATTCATGAGCTTTTAGTTGAATCGATAAGGTTCTCGCCGTTTCGATATCGTCAACGCAGTAAACGCCAGCCAACAGATTACTTAAATCCCAAGGTGCTTGGACTTTATCCAACAATTTTAAGTAAGTTGAGTTAGAGTCAACGTAAACCGACGATTTAACAGTCATCTCAACCAGCATTAACGATTCATCTGTCAAGCGTTGTAAAGCAGGAATAACTGTATCCACCCTTGCAATGCAAATCGCTTCCAGATAACTACCCAAAACCGTTTCAATTGCAGTCTCCCAGCCCGACTGTACTTCTAAAAATTCAGCCAAGCGTTGAGTATCCGACAAATCGACAGAAGCCAGCCATGTACTTAAATGTTTGTTATCTTTACCCATGGCATGTTGCTGTAACAATTCCAAGGAAGTGATTTTGCCCTTTACGCTTTGCATCTCCGACCGGCGCGTATGAAGCTCATCCTGAAAATATTTAACCTGCTGCCGCTGCTCCCTTATCTGTTGCTTCAAGGTTTCAAGCTGGTGTTGTAGGCCTTCTCGCTGAATCTCAATAATTTCAATGCCCGACTCCAACGATTCAATCTCGGCTTGTAAATCACTCGACGCCAACTCGGCGTGCTCATTTTGGAGCTTGTCCAGCCGACTTTGCAGCTGACGATTCTGGTTCTCCATCTGAATGATTTTTACCCGCTGCACCTCGGCCTGCCCCCAATAACTTGAACTACTGGTCCGATACACTTCCCATTGCTCCTGCCAGACGCTCCTGTGTTGCTGAACTTCCTGCTGCTTATATAAAACCTCCTCCTGTCTTTCTTCAGCAACAATCAGCGCTTCCTCGGCTTCAAACAAAGCTTCTTTAAGCGCTTCCAATTGCTGCACATCGGCCTCAAGTTCACTTAACGATTGGTCTGCCTGTTGGCTCAAGCGTTTAATTTCTATCGTGGTTTGTTCCCGAGTACTTTCACCGTGCTTGATAGTCTGTTCAAGACCGCTAACTTCCGCGACAATTTCATAATACTCGCCTTGACTGATATTGGTTTGCTGTTGCTGGTTTTTATACTCAACACGTTTATTTTCAATGTTTTTATCAATATCCCGAACACAAACAAACAAACGATTATGTTCATGAGCCACGGCCTGCAATTTTTCATTCAAGTGTTTTATGGCCTGATGATGCGTATTCCAGCGCATTGCCAGTAATTCCAACTTGAACTGACGTTCCTGCTTTTTCAGTTCGGTATATTTTTCGGCTTTTTCGGCTTGCTTTTGCAAATGCCTGATTTGTTTTTCAACTTCATCGCGCAAATCATCCAGGCGCTCCAGATTTTCCCGGGTATGCTTCATGCGGGTTTCGGTTTCGTTACGGCGTTCTTTATATTTAGATACCCCTGCAGCTTCCTCGATATGCACTCTTAATTCATCGGGCTTCGCTTCGACCATACGGGAAATGGTACCTTGCTCGATAATCGCATAACTTCGTGAACCCAGACCAGTACCCAAAAATATGTCAGTTATATCTTTCCGCCGACACCGCGAACCATTCAACATAAACAAGGAAGTACCGTCGCGACTGACTTGACGTTTGATCGCGATGGTATCGTATTGGGCATATTCACCACCCAACTTGCCTTCGGTATTATTAAACACCAGTTCGACCGAAGCCGTACTTACCGGTTTACGACCTGAGGAACCATTAAAAATAACATCGGCCATACTGCTGCCACGTAAATGTTTGGCAGAACTTTCGCCCATTACCCAGCGCACAGCATCAATAATATTGGATTTTCCACAGCCATTTGGCCCTACAATGGCAGTCAAATTACCGCTGATCGGTATGACGGTTTGATCAACAAAGGATTTAAAACCCGAAAGTTTAATTTTTTCAAGTTTCATAGTACTGGTATGAATATCCCTACAGTTGAATTAAAATACCTAGGTATTATTAACGATACACGCCAAAATTTCGACTTTTTTCGGCTATGACGCCTACTTTAGGCAGACTCTTCCTCTTATTTTTTAAGCAAACCATGACCACACAACCCTGCAAAGATCTTGAAACTTTCGACAATCCACAACCAGATCGAGATTATACAATTCGTATCGATATCCCCGAGTTTACGTGTCTGTGTCCAAAAACCGGCCAACCGGATTTTGCTACCATCCAGATCGAATACGTACCGGCAGCTCTTTGCGTGGAACTTAAAGGACTCAAACTTTATATGTGGGCTTTTCGTGATCAAGGCGCTTTTCATGAAGCGGTCACCAACGAAATTCTTAATGATATTGTCAAAGCCATTACACCCAATTTCATGCGGATTCGCGCCGAATTTAATGTACGTGGCGGCATCTATACCACTGTCGTCGTCGAACACAAAAATCCTGATTGGCAAGCACCGGAACTGATTACACTGCCTTAAATCATCATGGCAAAGACCTACTACACTTCGGACATAGCCGTCGCCTTAAAATACGACGGCAAAAATGCGCCCAAGGTTACTGCCAAAGGCTCAGGTCTTACCGCGGAACAAATTCTGCAAATCGCCGAACTACACGGAATACCCCTACAAACCGAGCCAGACCTCGCGAGAATTCTGGCTCAAATTCCGTTAGGTGATGAGATCCCTAATGAACTTTATGTTGCCGTCGCAGAAATCATCGCTTTTGCATATTTCTTAAGCGGCAAAACACCTGACAATCATCATTCATGAACTTTAAAGAAGCCCTGACCACCCTACCCCAATATCTTTTGCCTCATCATGCTTTATCCAGTTTGATGAGTAAACTGACTCATTCGGAAAACAAAACCTGGAAAAACCTGTTTATCAAGCAGATTATCAGACACTACGGCGTCAATATGGATGAAGCTTTGATACCGGACATCAGCGCCTATAACAGCTTTAACGACTTTTTCACCCGAGAACTTAAACCCAGCCTCAGACCGCTTAGCACTGAAGCCAATGCGATTGTCTGTCCTTGCGATGGCGCAGTCAGTCAGTCAGGTAACATAACCGACGGACAAATCTTCCAGGCCAAAGGCAAAAGCTTTAACACCACTGATTTGTTGGGCGGTAGCACCAAACGCGCAGAACCCTTTAACAATGGCATATTTACGACAATTTACTTATCCCCCAAAGATTATCATCGCTTACATATGCCCTTAACCGGCACCTTAAAAGAAATGGTGCATATCCCTGGTCGCTTATTCAGCGTCAATCCGGCGACCGTTAATTCTGTTCCCAATCTATTCGCGAGAAATGAACGCGTTGCTGCCATATTTGATACCGATGCGGGTCCTATGGCTTTAATTCTGGTCGGAGCAATTTTTGTATCAAGTGTAGAAACAGTTTGGCATGGCGTAGTCACACCACCTAGCATCACTTCTGTGCAAGACTGGCAATATCAGGAGAATGCACCCACTTTGAAAATCGGCGAAGAAATGGGGCGATTTAATATGGGCTCTACGATTATTGTTTTGTTTGGCAAGAACAAAGCGGAGTGGGATAGTAATTTTATAGCCGAGAAAAAAGTTAAGCTGGGAGAGTTGATAGGCCGGACAAATACTTAGGCATCTTTGATAAATAGACCATAAGCAAGTTAACAAGAGGAGCTGCTAAATTCCAGGTCAGCGAGTCTTTTTATGCTTACCGTCGGTTTAGCATGCTTAAAGATTCTGACTATTTTACATCGGCGGTTGATAAACTCATCACAATATAACTCGCTGATCCCAAAGACCTCCGCAAGATTTAACTGTGTCGGATAAGAGCGAAGATACTAAACAACCAACAGCTAAAATTGATAGGTTTAGTAAAGACTGTAGCGGACGGACGTGAACTTAATGACGCATCTTCTTAGATATCTATTGCTCTACCGAGTTTTGCTAACAAGTCTCGAACATTATTTAAATATTTATTAAACCCTTAAACCCATTGCCATTACATGTGAAAAAAAGCGAAGAAACATAATATTATTTAGCAAAATTACAGGACAAAAAACTAAGCAACTGAAGTTGATGGCTTTAGAATTGAACTTGAAAAATAAAAAGTTGGACTCAAAACCAAGTAAACCAAACTCAGCTGACCATATTTCCCAATACGGGTATTGTATTTTGGCCTGTAGTCCAACATGATTTAAAAAATTACTTATAACCTAAGTAAAAAGTGGGACTCAATGTCCGTTCCCGGATGACCATATTCCCCAAATACGGGTATTGTATTTTGACCTATTCCCCCACAGCTTGATTATAAGCTAATTTTACCAATCAAAACATCAATTTTTAGGTCAATTTTTTAAGTGATTGCAGTTATTTAAGCTCAGTTTTATCGAATCAAAAACACTGGATGTGCTTCCACACTTGACCTCTTCATCTCTCGTCAAAAGCCAGGAAGAGACCTTTTTTAGCTATCTACTGCTATAATAAAGCCATATGATCTTGTAATAAATTTTGTGCATCATCATGCATTCTGTCCTTAATAAGGTTACTGTGAAAAACAATCTGAATTATTTAAGAGCCGTGATTATATTCCCGTGGTACTTATCATTCCCCCTAATCTCGATGCTTTGTAAGAAATACGCCGGAGTAATTACACGATGAATCTCGAAAATTTAATCAACTTTACAATAGAGTTTATTGGATGCGGCGCCGCATTTTTCCTCGCCTATCGTTCCTTTCAAAAACGCCGGATTCAGTTAGGTACTGAACCAACACTCCCCCAATACTTTATTCGCAGAAGCACTTATTGGATAGGACTAACATCGTACTGCACGTTTATGGTATTACTTTATTGGCTACTTACTTGCCGATGGCTCCCATTGGAACCACTTGTGACGCTCACCGTAACCAACCTCCACTCCAGGGAGTTATTAAATCTTCTTAATGGTTTGGATGGAAGCACGATAATCCCTTTGATTGACGCCGGACTGTTTCTTTTTTTTATTGCAAGTGAAAGCAAGCTTAACCCTTTGCTGATTTTAAGGAACAATATCCATGATGCTTTCGCAATTCCAACAAAAGCGGTAGAGGTCTATAATGCTTTAGTTACCTCCAGATTGTCGGCCATCGACGATCTCTTAAAAGCACAAATCGCAAATCGCCTGCTGGTGTCTAGCATAGACCCTGGTGATTTCGAAAAATCCAGCGCCACTATCGAATATAAATGGGCTCATAACTGTCTTCTTTTTGACCAGATACAAAACTACGCCAATCAAACATCGTTTCGCCGTTTTTTTAACGAGCCATCTCTAAAATGGGGTGAAATCTGTATTTCTTACAATGCAATGTCGGAAAAAGTTGTCGTCTGGAAAGAAGCTGAACCTCACTATACTAAGACGGTCAAGTTATTAAAAGAGCTAGATCACCTCTCCGGTCTACTCTGCCGTTTACTGGCGTCTTTGGTTGTGTTCGGTAGCGCAAATGAAAATGAAATATGGGCAACCGTAAAGCAGTTAGGCGGCAACGTGCATGAGTCCCGCCTGAAACACACTTATAAATATGTTCTGCTGTTCACTGCTATAACTGCCATCGGAGTTATGTTGGGTCGAGAAATTTCGGTTTCGCTACACAATGCGTTCCTGTTTCCCGATAAACCGCTAGCACACTTTGATTACACTACGCTTCGGTGGGTAGCCTATGCCATCCCGATGTATGTCCTGCCAATAGCACTCGTTTTTATTTCAAGGTCACTAGCCTTCAGGCGCCAACGTGAGCAATCTGAAAGATACTATGGATTCTATGTGGCAATGATGATAACAGGCTTTATTGTCAGCACCTCAGTTTCAGCACTTATTCTTGAGTTAACTTTCTACCGTCGAGATTATTTCAATTTTTTGGAAAGCTTCATAGAACACATGCGCTGGGGTATTTTGCCAGCACTCATGTGCAGCTTTGTAGCTTATCGAATGGACTCTCTAGAAAATAAATTTGACGACCTAGGAAAACTAATTACATCCGCAACACTGAGCTTTCTTGGATGGGCATCTGTCGCTGTCATTATAATGCTTTATGCTACCGACGACATGATCATTCAGGAAGCAAACCTGCGTTTCACCCTTGTCGGCACAGCTTTCTTCGTGATCGGTCTTTTGGGTGCATCGGCTCGTTTCAAAATAGCGAGGCCAGATGATTAGCAACTATGTGGTAGCGGGGCAGACCTATAACTTTGCATGAATATCGACGCCAAACTCTATCTTTAAATAATAAAAAACCACAAATATTTTGTCGGCCATATTTTTATGGTGCTGAACACTAGTGACACTTATCACTCTAAATATCAACAAATTAATAAAAAAAATTCTTATAGGAACATTTCAAAAAAAATTTTCAACCCCATTATGGTGAACATTAAACCTTAATATGTGTTATTGAAAATTACCACCTAGAACTTACCGTAATAACCTTCTTTCAAGGCATCAAACAGGTTAGCAGCGCTGTGAATTTCACCGTCATATTCGACATCTTCGTTGCCTTTAAATTCAACAACATGACCATCTTCCAAGGTGAACTGGTAGGTGGTGTTTTCCAGATCTGATTCTTTAACCAGTACCCCCTGAAATACTTCAGGATTGAAACGGAACGTGGTGCAACCTTTCAAGCCTTTGTCATAGGCATATTCATAAATAAACTTGAAATCTTCATAAGGATAATCGGTAGGCACGTTGGCGGTTTTTGAAATCGAGGAATCTATCCATTTTTGCGCCGCCGCCTGAATATCAACATGTTGCGTTGGCGTTACATCATCCGCAGCAATGAAATAAGCCGGTAACTTTTCAGCCGGATTATCACTGTAAGGCATGGCGTTGGCATTGACCATTTCACGATAAGCCAATAGTTCAAAAGAGAAGACATCAATTTTTTCTTTGGATTTTTTACCTGCACGAATTACATTGCGCGAATAATGGTGTGCAAAGCTGGGCTCTATGCCGTTGCTGGCATTATTGGCCAGGGACAAAGAAATAGTGCCGGTCGGTGCAATCGAACTGTGATGAGTAAAACGGGCACCGGTTTCAATCAGCTCTGCGTACAATTCGGGTTCTTCTCTACCTAGCTGCTGCATGTAGCGACTGTATTTGGTATGTAAAAGCTTTCCGGGAACCCGGTCCCCCACTTTATGACCATCAGCAATCATTTCAGGACGTTTATGCAACATTTCACCGGTGACGGTAAACATTTGTTCCATAATCGGCGCCGGACCTTTTTCTTTGGCCAAAGACAGTCCAGCCTTCCAACCTTCTACCGCCAGTACCTTGGTCACTTCTTCGGTAAATTGAAGCGACTGCACATCGCCATAACACATCCCCATCATGGTGACAGTCGAACCCAAGCCCAAATAGCCCATCCCATGTCGACGTTTACCAAGAATTTCCTCGCGTTGTTGTGGCAAAGGCAGCCCATTGATTTCTACAACGTTATCCAGCATTCGGGTAAATATTTTGATGGCCTTACGGTAATTGTCCCAGTCAAAATTTGCCTGGTCGGTGAACGGCTGATTAACAAAGCGGGTTAGATTGATTGAACCTAGGAGGCACGAACCATAGGGCGGTAAGGGCTGTTCGCCGCAAGGATTGGTCGCCCTGATCTTTTCACAAAACCAATTGTTGTTCATCTCGTTAACTTTGTCGATCAGGATAAAACCCGGTTCGGCATAATCGTAAGTTGAACTCATAATAATGTCCCACAAACGGCGTGCAGGCATGGTTTTGCTGATTTTGCAGGCAACCAGACCATCTTCATTGAGAATATAATCGTCAACGGCTGGCAAATCGCGCCAGATGATTTGTTTGTTGTCCGATAAATCCAAACTATCCAATTTGACTTCTTTTTCGGTAACCGGAAAAGACAACGACCAGAGCAGATCATTTTTTACCGCTTCAACAAATTCGGTGGTAATCAACAACGACAGATTAAACTGCCTCAACCGCCCGTCTTCGCGTTTGGCACGGATAAATTCAACCACATCAGGATGACCGACATCAAAAGTCGCCATTTGTGCACCGCGTCTGCCACCGGCCGAAGATACGGTAAAACACATTTTATCGTAAATATCCATGAACGATAACGGCCCGGAAGTATAGGCACCGGCTCCAGAAACGTAGGCATCTTTAGGACGCAAAGTTGAAAATTCATACCCGATACCACAACCCGCTTTTAACGTTAGTCCTGCCTCATGCACTTTATGCAAAATATCGTCCATGGAATCGGCTATGGTTCCGGAAACAGTGCAGTTAATGGTCGAGGTTGCCGGTTTATGTTCTAAAGCGCCGGCATTGGAAGTTATACGCCCGGCTGGAATAGCACCTTGACGCAAGGCCCACAGAAAATCTTTATAGCATAGATCCTGTTTAACTTTCCCTTTTTCTACTGATGACAACGCTCTGGCAACACGTTGATAGGTCTCATCAATAGTGCCGTCTATCGCAGTACCATCTTTGGTTTTTAAACGATACTTGGTATCCCAAATATCCATTGAAGCATCCTGAAAAGGTATTTCAGTCACAGCAGTTGGGATGAAAGACGGCTTGGTGGGCATAAAAAATCTCGGTTGATAGTAAAATTTGAAAAAATCTGCTTATTTAGGCCAATAAACGATATATAGTGATATATATCTAGGATAGCACAATATATAGTGTATGCGCGAGTAAATTAACATCACAATAATGATTGACTTTGAAGCCAAACCTCTGGCTAAACCAGAAAATCCCCGCTTTGATGTTGCCACATCGCGTAGTATTTCCCCTGCTTATCAAGTAATTGCTGATGAGTGCCCTGCTCCAGAATTCTGCCTTTTTCCAGCACGATGATACGATCCATAGTCAAAATGGTAGAAAGACGATGAGCGATAACCAGCGTGGTTTTGTGTTTGATCAGTTCAAAAATGGCCACCTGAATTTGCTTTTCAGTCAGCGAATCCAAGGCGCTGGTTGCTTCATCCAGTACCACTATTGGAGCGTCCTCCAAAAAGGCACGGGCAATGGCGATACGCTGTCTTTCGCCCCCTGACAGTTTGACACCACGCTCACCAACCAGCGTATCAAATTGCTCCGGAAGTTGTTCAATAAACTCAAGACAACGGGCTTTTGTAGCGACTTCAATCAACCTGGCTTCAGAAATATCAGCCCCAAGCGTGATATTGTCGCGAATAGAACGATGAAATAAATCCGGTTGTTGCGGCACCATAGAAATTTGCTCACGCAAAGATTGCAAGGTAAATGCTTTCGCATCTTGTCCATCAAAACTGATCATGCCTTGTTGAGGATCAAGAAAACGAAATAAGAGCTTAGTTAACGACGATTTTCCGGAACCAGATTGCCCAACCAAAGCGACTTTTTCACCCGCCTTAATATTTAAAGAAAAGTTTTCAAATAACGGAATTTGCCCTGCGTTTTGTTGATTATACGTAAAATGAAGCTTATTAAAATCAATCGCACCCTGTGTGATGGTCAATGCCTGGGCATGATCGGCATCCATCTCCACATCTACTTGTCTAAAAACCTCAGCCATTTCAGAGGCATCCGCCAACGCCGTAAAAAAACTTCTGAAATTACGCCCAAACTCCCATAAGCGCTGGATCAGTAAAATCATGATTGATTGAAACAAAACAAACTCACCTACCTGAAAGTCGCCTTGTGTCCATTTTTGGATCATTAAATAAACCAGTAATAGTTCAATGCCAAAAGTCATAAAACCTTGCACGGCAAACGAAAAAAACGTAAATATCCATGCAATTTTTTTCTTACGGTAAACAAAATCCGAAGCCTGATTGATACGCGCCTGCTCCCTGGCTTCCATGGCAAAACTTTTAACGATGAAAATATTGCTGATGGCGTCTGAGTAAACACCGCCAACGCCAGAATCAGCCAGCGCTACTGCTTTGTCAAAACGCAGTTTCCAGATCGAATACACCACATTCCAGGTAACAAACAAAATAACCCAAGCCAAAAAATAACAGGCAAATTCCGGCTGTTGGCGATAAAAAATGGCAAAGGAAATACCAATGGCGACGATATTGGTAAAAAACTGAAACAAAAACCAGTCCATAATCGTTTCAAAAGACCTCGAAAAACGATTGGCCTGCTTGATCAAGCTACCGGAAAAATTATTTTCAAAAAAAATAGCTTTTTGCTTTTTAAGCACTTCGAAACAGCGCTTTTCCAGCCTATTAACGCCGCCGCCATCGAGGGGAACAATCGCAATTTCCAACAAGCGCCATGCCAGCCAAATGCCCGCATAGATAAAGCCAATTTGCTTTAAATTATCCAGCAACATTGCCAGCGTTGCTTCTGAATAAGGTTGAGCCAGGCCGTTGGCTATATTTTTATAATAAAGCGGCGCAGTTAAATCCAGTATCATCGCCAGAGACAAAGCAACTAAAGCTAACAGAAAATAGCCTTTTCTTTGCCAGACTACCCGGCTGTATTCTTTAAAAATGATGTCCATTGAATTTTTGTAACTGAATTGAAATCTGCTGTCCTGCTTCTACTGCCAGGGACTATTAATATTTTTCTACTATTATGCAGGTTCTACTATTGATTTGCCTGATACATTTTGCTGACACACGAAAAATACTATAAGCTCGCTCATAAAAAGGATTGTAAGTTTGGCTTACATAATCCTGTAATATTTTTCATGTTATAAAGACGATATATTGATAAGGGACAACAAATCAACCGTTATGGATACCAGTAACTATAATTTTGACCCGACCTACGGTTATTCTCTTAACCAGTTGCTGGCTATTAAACCTCCGAAGGAACCCAAGGATTTTGATAGCTTCTGGCAAAAACGTTACCAAAATGCCTTAACCGTTGCCCCTAAACCAAAAATCAAATTTATAAAAGAAGACAGCCGTGGAGGGCAGGTATTTGCCATAAGTTACACGTCTTCTGATAAATTTCCAATTTTAGGTTGGTTATTGTTGCCAAGTTCCGGGATCATCAGACGGGGCTTTGTTGTCGGCCATGGCTATGGCGGTCGTGAAGGTCCTGATTTTCATTTACCCTTTAAAGATGCGGCGATACTGTTCCCCTGCTTTCGCGGCCTATCGCTCAGCGCCTGCCCCCCCATTTCTAACGAACCTTATTGGCATGTCTTGCATGACATCAATCTTAAGGACCGTTATATTCTGGGTGGCTGCGTAGAAGACGTGTGGTTGGCTGTCAGCGCTATGCTATCTCTATTTCCCGATTTGGCCGGCCACTTGGGCTATCTAGGCGTAAGTCTGAGTGGTGGTATTGGTGCCCTTGCCCTGGGATGGGAAACAAGAATTACCAAAGGCCATCTCAATGTACCCACTTTTGGCCATCAACCTTTACGATTAAGACTGCCAACCAATGGCAGCGCAAGAAGTTTGCAGGAGTTTTATCGGGCTCATAAAAAAATCACGCTAAATACCCTGCGTTATTACGATGCAGCTTCGGCTGCAAAACGCATAAAAATCCCAATACATTGTGCTTGTGCACTATTCGATCCCTGCGTCGCGCCCCCTGGTCAATTTGCAATTTTTAACGCCATTAATTGTGAGAAACAGTTATACATTCTGGAAGCAGGTCATCATAACTATAAAAACCAGGCTTTACAGGAGCTTGAGCTGATTAACCAACTTGATAATTTTTTTAAGTCGTTGGTAAGCGAGATGGAAATAAACCTCTATTGCCTTGCCCCCTCCTCATCCATTAATTTTACTGGCAAAAAACAGGAGCAATAAATGAATCGCGAATATCACAAATGGTGGAGTAACCGATTACACCGTGATATGGAGTTACTGGTTTTTGGCCATGCCGGCGCTAAAGTGCTGGTGTTTCCTTCTCGCCTTGGACGTTTTTATGAGTATGAAAAGCTCGGCATGGTGGAAACTTTAAGGCACAAAATAGAGCAAGGCTGGTTACAACTTTATTGTATCGACAGTATTGATGCAGAAAGCTTTTACTGTCAATGGGCACACCCTGCCTGGCGTATTTCAAGACATGTGGATTTTGAAGAATATGTTCTGAACGAAGTATTCCCCTTTATGCAAAACAAAAATCCGCATGATTGTGTAATTTCTCATGGTTTAAGTCTGGGCGCATTTCATGCTGCCAACATTGTCTTTCGTTATCCTCATCTATTTAAAAAGCTGGTCGCTTTTTCAGGCCGTTACGATCTGACGCTGAGTGTAGAGTGTTTTAACGATTTATTTGATGGCTTTTACAATGAAGATGTTTATTTTCATACGCCCAGTCATTTTCTACCTAATCTGGAATGCGCCTGGCGTTTGAACAAACTAAGAGAAATGGATATTACGTTGGTAATCGGTAAAGAAGATCCTTTTTTACAGAATAACCAACAACTTAGTTCAATTCTGTCGCAAAAAAATATCAGACATCAAATGCCGATTTGGGCTGATAGAGCACATAGCGGTTATTATTGGCGGCGCATGGCAGCAATTTATCTATAACAGGGGATAAACACGAAATGGTTAAGGGGGGCTAATCTCCGGCTATCACATTAACTTTTAGCTTTATACCAGATTCTTAAAATCAGTTTCTACACTTTACTTGTTGCCTTTGTAACACAGCTGGATGACAACGCACGCAAAATGCTTGCAAATCTTGAACAGTCAATCATAACAGACTGTTCAAGACTTGCTACATCCTTTACTTAACAGTCGTTTTTTCTTTAAGCGCTTCTTCAGCGGCTTTTTTTTCCTCAGCTGCCTTTTGTCGTTCTGCAGCCTTTTTTGCTAACGCCGCTTTTTGATCCGCTGCCTTTGTAGCGGCTATCGTCCCGGTTTCAGGGGCAGCCTGACTTAGGACTGGTGATAATAATACTGATATTAGACAGAGACTTACTGTGATTTTTTTTGTTTTCATGTGCAACATAATAAACCCTTAAATTAACTAGTTATTTAAAATGAGTATAACTCAATTTTGGTAGTCTGCAGCCATGCAGATAAAATGGAAACCAAACTTTATTCCCCATTAATACATCCACAATAATCAGGATATTTTATTTGCGGACTGACTTGAAACTATCATGTTAAAAATTGAAATACAATAAATAACTGATCTTATACAGTAAAGGCTTAATCCAGTTTACCGCGCCAACCACCAAAGCTTTTCCGACAGGGCGCGTATTAAGTAAATTTATTTAAATAAATACCATAAGCCCAAAAGACTCACAACAACCAGACCACCCCCTATCCAACGCTTAAAAAGCAAATCATTACGCATTATTGCGTTATGCGCTTTCAAGCCCAATACATGTCCTATGGCTGCAATCGGTAACAGGGCCAGTGCTGTTATAAAATGCAAATCAACCGACAGAACAAGAAAGGTGGTCATTTTAATACTTACCAGAATGAACCATAATACAAACAGTGTGTCGCGCAATTGGTATCTGCTGACATTCCTCATAAAGACTGCAACCATCAAAGGTGCGCCGCTCAGGGAAATACCGGCAATGTATCCTCCTAAAATAAGCAACCCTCTATCTGCCCAGGCATGATGACTTTCAATACCTTTATTGAACAGCCAGGTAAAACCATAAAACAAAGTAACCGAATAAATAAAACCATTCAGCCATAGTAACGGGAGATTCAATAACCCAAAAACGCCTACGATAGCAGGAGGAATAATGTAAATCGAAGAACGCCGTAAATAAGGCCAATCGACATTGTGCAGACGGTTTATCAGTGTTAAACCGGAAAAAAACAATAAATGCACACCAATGATTGGCAGCCACAGCAGCGGACTGTTTTGCACAAACAACATCAGTGGCAAGCCTAAAGCCGCACCACCAAATCCAAGTCCTGTGCGGACAAAGCCGGTCCAAACAAATACTAAAGCGATAAATATTATTTGATATTCAGAAAAGCCCAGTAACATGAATTAACAACAGCCTGTTTTATAATACGATTTAAACGCAAAGTGAATAAAGTTAGATTAAGCGGACCTTAAACAGCTTAGTAGTTTGCCCAAAGCTTCAATAAGGTTTCTGGCCGACAAAATTCCCTGCAGGTTTGTAATTACATACCCAAACTTGTGACTTATCAGGACAAATTGCTTTTCCACAACCGACTTCAGTAGTGCTTTCCCATACTATTTGTGTATAGTGGCCGCACATTTTGCCAACAAAACAGGTATTTGTAGAATACCGGTAGTCATTTTTTTCGCTTCCCCAATCATCAATTACATGGGTTGGCGTTAAACGTTGAACTTTAGAGCCACCCTCTGAGGATATTATCGGACTGGCCCAAAACAAATTTTCACCTAAATCACTTGATTTGCTATGCCTGAGTTCGCAAGCTTCTCTCGTTTTCAGTGTGTCGGCATAATCCTGAGCAATATCTGCAAGTGCTGATGACCAGTGTAAAGCAGGGATCTTTTCGGCGTTACGCCAGTGATTATGGGCCATGACTGTTTCAATTTGCTCATCCGGGCTTAAATTTGATTCAGCCATAGCAAGATGACATAAACTGAATAGTGCAAGACTGATAAGAAAATTCGCTTTCATGTGACAGGGAGTTGCGCAGGTGGCTTGTAACGATGGATGAACCCAAGATTCAATAAGGAATTATTGAAAAATTGCTTGGGGATGCTTAGAAAGGACAAGATTTTTCAAGGTTAATCTTGACCATTTGAAGCCAAATTACCGAGTCTAAAAACTTAGCCCTTTAAATCAATCCATTAATCATGTTACCTTTACAGGCCTCTTAAAATATCTTTTTTAATATCTTCAAGGTTTTCCAGCCCGACAGAAATCCTTACCAAGCCATCTTTAATGCCGGCTGCGGATCTGACTTCAGGCGCTAAACGACCATGCGTAGTGGTCGCCGGGTGAGTAATGGTAGTTTTAACATCACCCAAATTAGCGGTAATAGATAACATTTCAGTGGCATCAATCATCTTCCAGGCATGTTCTTTACCGCCTGCCAGTTCAAAACTGACGATACCGCCAAAATGGCTTTGCTGACGTGCAGCCAACTCATGCTGGGCATGAGAAACTAGCCCAGGGTAATGAACCTTGGAAACGCCCGGTTGTTGTTCCAGCCATAAGGCAAGTTCAAAAGCACTGTCACAATGCGCTTTCATTCTGACCGCAAGCGTTTCCAGTCCGGATAAAAATACCCACGCATTAAACGGGCTCATCGTGGCACCGCCAGTGCGTAGATAGGGATAAATAGATTTTTCAATAACTTCATCGCTGGCAACCACGGCACCACCTACACAACGCCCCTGCCCGTCTATGTATTTGGTTGCCGAATGAACAATAATATCCGCTCCATAATCTAGCGGCTTTTGCAACGCAGGCGTACAGAAACAATTATCAACGATCAGTAAGCAGTCATGTTTGTGAGCGATATCGGCAAGTGCTGAAATATCGGCAATTTCAGTTAAAGGGTTTGAGGGTGTTTCCAGAAACAAAAACCGGGTATTCGGTTTGATTGCAGCCTCCCAAGCAGCAGTATCAATCAGATCAACAAAATCTGTTTCAACCCCAAACTTGCCAAAATAATTCTGAAACATCAATACCGTATTACCAAACACCCCGCGAGAACATACAACATGATCTCCAGCCTTAAGCAACCCCATTCCAACCGCCATAATAGAGGCCATCCCTGAGGCAAATGCCAGGCAACGTTCGCCATTTTCCATTAAAGCCAATCTTTCCTGAAAGGCATTAACTGTTGGATTGGTGAAGCGCGAATAAATATTGCCGGGCCTTTTTCCGGTAAAACGCAACGCAGCGTCTTCGGCACTGGCAAACACATAACTGGAGGTGGCAAATAATGGAATGCTATGCTCATCTTCATGAGTACGTTTATGCCCAGCTCTTATCGCCTGCGTTTCAAGGTTGTAGTCGTTCCAGTTAATGTCTTTCATGGCTTTGTTGATCGTGTTATATGTTGAAAAGATTAGACTAAGACAAAAGGCGAAAAAATCAAAACGGTCTACTTTTACATTTAGCCTTTAATCTTTTGTCTTAAACCTTAGTCCCCATTCTGCATTCCGATTATAAAATTCTCGGAATTCCTTTCACTTTGCGCATTATCGTTTCGCAAGGCTTCTGTGCGTTCGAGATAGGCGTCGTCAATATCCCCGGTAATATATTCTTTACTGAAACAGGACGTATCAAAATGGTCTATATCCAAATTACCTTTACGAACGGCATCAATGAGATCATTCAATTCCTGATAAATAACCTTATCAGCGCCTATTGCCTCACAAACCTCTTCTTCAGATCGGTCATGAGCAATCAATTCATGCGCGGCCGGCATATCAATCCCGTAAACATTCGGGTATCTAACCGGCGGTGCCGCTGACGCAAAATAGACTCTTTTTGCACCGGCATCGCGAGCCATCTGAATAATCTGCTCGGAAGTCGTGCCTCTAACAATAGAGTCATCAACAAGCAATACATTCTTACCTTCAAACTCAAGACTAATCGCGTTCAACTTTTGCTTAACCGATTTTTCCCTCATTTTCTGACCCGGCATGATAAATGTTCTGCCGATGTAGCGATTTTTTATAAAGCCTTCCCTGTACTTTACACCTAAAATATTGGCCATCTGTAAAGCCGCTGTGCGACTGGTATCGGGAATAGGAATAACCACGTCAATATCATGGTCCGGCCAGTCCCGAAGTACTTTTTTGGCCAATTTTTCGCCCATTCGCAAACGGGCTTTATAGACCGATATCCGATCTATAATCGAATCGGGCCGGGCAAAATAAACATATTCAAAAATACAGGGACAATGATCAACCTGCTCAGCACAAAGTTTGGTATGCAGTTCACCAGATGCTTCAATAAAAACCGCTTCGCCTGGCGCTATGTCTCTTATAAGATCAAACCCCAGTACATCGAGCGCAACACTTTCTGAGGCAATCATGAATTCCGTGCCTTGTTCTGATTTTCGTGCACCATAAACAATCGGACGAATTCCATTAGGGTCTCTGAATCCTAAAATTCCGAAGCCGGCAATCATAATAACAACTGCATAAGCGCCGCGACAACGGCGATGAACACCGGAAACCGCTTCAAAAACATCATCGACACTTAAATGCAATTTACCGAGACTTTGCAATTCATGAGCAAAAACATTCAACAAAACTTCTGAATCCGAATCGGTATTGATATGCCGTTGATCTTCGACGAACAAGGCTGTTTTTAATTCTTCGGTATTGGTCAAATTGCCGTTATGCGCAAGTGTCAAACCAAAAGGGGAGTTCACATAAAACGGTTGAGCTTCAGCAGAACTGGTGCAACCCGCTGTTGGATAACGAACATGAGCGATGCCCATATTACCTTTCAGTTTTAGCATCTGAGCATTAGTAAAAACATCCCGGGTTAAACCATTTTCCTTACGTAAATGTAATCGCCCCCCCTCACAAGTCACAATACCTGCGGCATCCTGACCTCTATGTTGCAGAACTGTGAGCGCATCATATAAATCCTGATTTACAGCCTGATGTGAAACGATTGCAGCAATACCACACATTATTTTTTAACCTGCCTTTTTGTAACGATTAACGAAAGAAACTAGCGATAACTGATATTTTTTGCCAAACCAAACGAAAAATTATCCCGCAACCAAATTGCGAGCACTTGAAAAGGTGGAATTACTTTTGATTGCGCCCACCAAGACTCTTTGGGCATTGGCGTTAAGCCTGCCAGGATGACAACAACGGTAACAAATACCATTCCGCGAAAGCTCCCCAAAACCATTCCGCCGAAGCGATCCATAAATGTAATTCTTTTGTTTTTTGTCAAAACACTGACCAGAAAACTTATTAATCCACCAAGACACAACGTAAGTACAAATAAGGCGAAAAAAGATAGTGCGAGTTTGCCAACTGGATGTGTGATGGCGGTTCCCAAAAAGACAGAAAACTTTTGACTTAAATTCAAACCCACCCAACTTGCCAACAACCAGATCAACAAAGAAAACGCTTCCTTGTCCAATCCCCGTCGTAACCCTGAAACAATGAAAACAAAAACAATCGCGATCAGGGTGAAATCTATCCAAATCAGGCCTTTATAAAACATTATTCAGAAATCAAAATAGCCTTTATGTTTTGTTTATCCAATCTAGATTTCATCGCTGACGCTTTCTTTTCATCAAGCTCTGGGCCAACTCTTAAACGGTAAGAAATACCTTTATCTGTTTGAACCGTATCCAGAGAAGCAGGTAAACCTTGTTCACGCAAACTGTCCCAAAGCGACATGGCATTGTCTTTTTTGCTAAAACTACCAACCTGAATATACCAACGCACCAACTTCGCAGGTGCTTTAGGTATAGTAGCCTCAGGTTTCTTGGCTTCTGCTACTGTTGCAGCCAAGCTTTTCGCCGCAGTACTTGGTTTTGTCTCTGCCTTAGTTACTGGTTCTTTGGGAACAACAGATGGCTGTATCTCAGTCTTTTTGACAATTACCGACTTGACCGGGGACATTAATTTTATAGGTTTTACAGTCTCAGTTAGGTGGCTTTCCCTGACTGGCGATTTGGTAGTCCCGTCTCCTAAAGACTTACTCGGAATAGCATCTGTACTCTGCTTAGGATGACTTTTAGGAGAAATAGTTTCCGGCTCCTGAACTGCAGAATCTTCAAATCCGGGAGATTGAATCGCCGCCTGTCCGGCTTCTGGTTCTGCTTCTTCCTCGGCACCCGTGCTCTCTATAACTTCACCCGTATTTTCGGCAGGTAAAGATTCTGACTCTGGTTGTTTTAAAACCTCGCCCTCATTTTCCGGTAACTTGATTGCCGTTTGTTCTGGAGCTGGAACTTTTATTTCTGTAACCAAATTTCCCGTTTCGACAGGATCATCGAATAACATTGGGATAAAAATAGCACAAAGGGCAGTAACGACGACCGCGCCTATCAAACGTTGTTTTAATTCATGATCCATTTCGTCTTCTCACTTATTATCAAATTCAACCAAGCACTCAGATACCAAAAAAAAAGACCCAAAAACCAATAACAAATCCCCCACATTGGCCTGACTTTTCGCCGCAGAAAATGCTTCGGAAAATCCGGCATAACCAAAAGCAACCTTAGATATATCGCTTTGCGAAAAAATTCCGCGCATAACAGATTCGGTTGCTGCTCTGGGATTGGTCAAAGGAGCAAAAAACCAGTCATGAACCACAGGATTCATGATATCAAGAACACCGGCAATGTCCTTATCCTTCATCATAGAAAAAACAGCATGAATACGTGTGTCTGGATAAACAGCTTGTAAATAGTCAGCCAATGTTTTTACCGCTTCCGGATTATGCCCCACATCCAGCAACACAGGAATCTCAGACTCGATCAACTGAAAACGACCGGCGAGATGAACATTTGCCAAACCTTGTTTAATTGCGGCCTCACTGACAGGCAAAATATCTGCCATTTTAGTCACTGCCAAAAGGACCGCTGACGCATTGCGATATTGATGCTCCCCTTTTAAGGCCGGTTCAGGCAATTGTAACATTTGTAGGTCACCGGAAAACCAATCCCACCCAGCAGCCTGTTTTTTATAAGAAAAATCCTTTCCAATACAACACAGCACGGTGCACTGCTCCAAAGCCCAATTAATTAGCGATTCTGGAGGCTCTAGATCACCGGTAATAGCAGGGATTCCAGCACGAAAAATACCCGCTTTTTCCAAACCAATAGCTTCTCGGGTATGACCCAACCAATCACTATGATCAATACTGATACTAGTAACAATAGCCAGATCAGGATCAATAATGTTAACGGCATCCAGTCGACCGCCCAAACCCACTTCGAGTAATTGAATATCGACCTGGGCGCGTCGGAAAATATCCAATGCCGCCAGCGTGCCAAACTCAAAATAACTTAAAGTCGTATCGCCACGCGCCTCATCTATCCTTGCAAAGGCCTCACAGATTTGCTCATCTGATACAGGCACCCCATCAATCTTTATTCGTTCATTATATTTTAAAATATGTGGCGACGAGTAAGAACCTACCCGATAACCTTCCGCCGTATAAATAGCTTCAAGATAAGCAACGGTAGAACCTTTACCATTAGTACCGGCGATGGTAATGGTCGGTGGTTTAATGTAATCAGGAGCAAGTACTTTAAAAACTTGCGCTGCCCGCTCCAAACCCAAATCGATATATAAGTGATGCAAGCTTTCTTGCCACTTAAGCCAATCCTCCAGGGAACTAAAAGGTTTCATTAATCGATTTTAAATTCAGGCTTCCTGATCCGAATGACTTTCAACTTCATTCGCTTCAATTTCAGTTTCTTCAATGATTACGGTTTCGGTCTCGATTAAAACCGGAGCCAAGACAATATTCTCTGCCACAGTATTTTTCGCCTGCATCAGCATGGCAAGAATACTGGCTATCTTGTCGCACATGTCACGTCTATCGATAATCATATCAATAGCGCCATGTTCCTGTAAAAACTCACTGCGCTGAAAACCTTCCGGCAATTTTTCACGAACAGTCTGCTCAATGACTCGTGGACCAGCAAAACCGATCAAAGCATTCGGTTCGGCAACATTAATGTCGCCCAACATTGCTAAACTTGCTGAAACACCGCCCATCGTTGGGTCAGTCATAAATGAAATATAAGGCAGACCTGCCTCGGATAGCTTGGTTAAGGCAGCACTGGTTTTTGCCATTTGGAATAATGAAAACAGTGATTCTTGCATACGAGCACCACCGCTAGAGGTAAAGACAATAAACGGCACACCCAGTTCCAAACTTTTGTTGACACCACGAACAAACTTTTCGCCGACCACCGATCCCATGGAACCGCCCATAAAACCGAAATCAAAGGCAGCAGCAACAATATCTTGACCTTTAAGCTGACCTTTTATCACCACCAGCGCATCATTTTCTTTAGTCTGTTTTTGCGCTTGGGTTATCCGGTCTTTATATTTCTTACTGTCTTTAAATTTTAAGGGATCAACAGGTTTGACCTGTTTGCCGATCTCCTGGTGACCACCTTCGTCCAAAAACATGGTCAAACGCGTTCTTGCCGAAATACGCATGTGATGCTCACATTTTGGACAAACGCTTAAATTTCTTTCTAATTCAATATTATAAAGGATCGCGTTACAACTCGGACATTTATTCCAAAGTCCTTCGGGAACCGCACCCTTTTTATTCGATCCTTCCGTTCTGATTGTGGAAGGAAGTAATTTTTCATACCAACTCATTTATATACCCGTAATGTTGCTGCTTGATGGACTGACTCGAGCAGTCCATCCTGGAAAATGTTCTTCAAGAATTTATACGAAATAACCTGCCCCTCTCCCTTTGGGAAAAAGAATCTCATTCCCTAACTATCCATCGCTTCACGCATAGAACTTAACAGCCCAACTATTTCACTTTTAGCACGTTCCAGATCATCAAGGTTTTCTTCAATTTTACTAATCAATGCACTACCAACTACAACGCCATTACCCAGACCGGAAACTGTTTTCGCTATTTGGGCATCTTTAACGCCAAAACCGATAGCGACAGGTAAACTGGTATTCGCTCTTATTTGATTAAGCTTGGCTTCTACGTCAGCAACATCTAAATGACCTGCGCCGGTAACACCTTTAAGCGATACATAATACAGATAACCACTACCTGCAGCCCCCATTATTTTAATGCGTTCGTCAGTACTATTGGGAGCCAATAAAAAAATCGGATCAATATCTCGCGCCTTTAACAAGATAATATTCTCTACTGCTTCTTCAATCGGCAAATCAACAGTTAAAACACCATCGATTTCTGCACGTTGCGCGGCATTGGCAAAATCTTCATAGCCCATCGCTTCAATGGGATTGACATAGCCCATTAAAACCACTGGCGTATGTTGATTGGTTTTTCTAAATTCTATCGCAATCCCCAACACCCGTCTAAGGCTCATTTTATGAGCCAAAGCACGTTCACTGGCACGTTGAATGACTGGTCCGTCTGCCATGGGATCAGAAAAAGGCACACCCAATTCGATAACATCAGCACCGGCTTCAACCATGGCATGCATCATGGGCAGAGTAAAATCGGGATTGGGATCACCTGCGGTAATAAAAGGAATTAACGCCTTACGACCCGATTTGGCTAAGCCCTCAAATGTAGCAGTTATACGACTCACAGTTCTATCCCCTCACGTTGCGCCATTGTTTGCATATCTTTATCGCCACGACCTGAGAGACTGACAATGATAATTTCATCTTTACTCATGGTCGGTGCAAGCTTCATGGTGTAAGCCATTGCATGACTGGATTCCAGCGCTGGAATAATACCTTCCAAGCGGGTCAATGCATGAAAACCTTCCAACGCTTCGGTATCGGTAATATTCACATATTGAGCCCGACCGGTATCTTTAAGCCAGGCATGTTCAGGACCTACGCCCGGATAATCAAGGCCAGCAGAAATAGAATGAGTTTCGATAATTTCACCGTCATCATCTTCCATCAGATAAGTCCGGTTACCATGAAGTACGCCAGGACGACCTGCACACAAAGGCGCGGAATGACGACCAGTTTCAACACCATCGCCAGCGGCTTCAACACCAATTAATTTGACTGAATGATCATCGATAAACGGATAAAACAAACCGATAGCATTTGATCCGCCGCCAACACAGGCAACCAGAGTATCTGGTAAACGACCGGTCTGATCCAGACATTGTTGTTTGGCTTCACGGCCAATAATTGCCTGAAAATCACGAACCATCGCAGGATAAGGATGAGGACCAGCTACCGTACCTATAATATAAAAAGTATTGTCGACATTGGTTACCCAATCTCTTAGCGCCTCATTCAAAGCATCTTTTAAGGTCTTTGAACCGGATTCAACGGCAACCACGGTAGCGCCCAATAATTTCATGCGATAAACATTTAATGATTGCCGAACGACATCCACAGCCCCCATATAGATTACGCATTCCAATCCCAAGCGCGCTGCAACAGTCGCCGTGGCAACACCGTGCTGGCCAGCTCCGGTTTCAGCAATAATGCGAGTCTTGCCCATGCGTTTGGCCAATAAAGCCTGGCCCACAGTGTTATTGATTTTATGCGCGCCGGTATGGTTTAAATCTTCACGCTTCAAATATATTTGCGCGCCTCCCAATTCACGACTCCAGCGCTCGGCATGGTATAAAGGCGACGGTCGACCCACATAATATTTTAAGTCTGCATCCAGTTCGGCTATAAATTCAGGATCGTTTAAATATTGCTGATAAGCAATATTAAGTTCCTGAATTGGTGGAATTAATGTTTCCGCGACAAACATTCCGCCGTAAGGGCCAAAGTGGCCTCTTTCATCGGGCATATTATATTTTTCTGTCATATTCTTCTGTCACCCTCGTTGACTTCATGTATGAATGTCGCCATCTTTAGCGCATCCTTAATACCTTTATTTTCCTCTACACCGCTACTGACATCGAGCGCATAGGGTCTTACTGTCTGTACCGCCTGCCTTGCATTGGCCAAATCCAAACCACCTGCAAGAATGATCGGCAAGCTGCACTGCTTGGGTATCAAATCCCAATCAAACTGACTGCCGGTCCCACCTTTTGCTCCAGGATGATAAGCATCCAGCAACAACCCGGAAGCATCATTATAATGTTCTGCGAGACCACAAATATCCATGCCATCTTGCACTCTCAACGCCTTAATATACCGCTTACCATAGAGTCTGCAAGCACCAGCCGTCTCATCACCATGAAATTGAAGACAATCAACAGGCACCTGTTCGAGTACCTCACGTATTCGTTCTTCCTCTTCGTCTACAAACAATGCAACAATAGAGACAAAGGCAGGTAAGGCTTTGACAATTTTATTAGCCTGTTCAATAGCTACATTTCTTGGGCTAGGCGGGTAAAACACCAGTCCAATGGCGTCCGTGCCTAAGTTAGCTGCATTAACAGCATCTTCAACACGGGTAAAGCCACAAATTTTAACGCGAGTTCGCATAAAGTGATATGAGAATTTAACCCAAAAAAGCCAGCCGTCTAGAATAACATAAAAGCACTGATAATTTACTTGCGCATCAAAAAAATAATAGCACCTTAATCGGGACTGGTAACGACCTTCCACCTATTCATGAGACTGTTTCAGCGTTCCCATATCAATGACGAAACGATATCTAACATCGTTTTTCAAGACGCGTTCATAGGCCTCATTAATCTTTTGGATGGGAATAATTTCAATATCTGAAGTGATATTATGCTCAGCGCAAAAATCGAGCATTTCTTGAGTTTCCTTAATACCGCCAATCAAAGAACCGGCAATTTGACGCCGCTTAAAAATCAGATTAGCGACTGAAGAAGAGGGATGTGGATGATCCGGCAAACCGACCAAGCATAATGTGCCATCACGTTTCAGTAAAGCTGTGAAAACATCCAGATCGTGCGATGCCGCAACAGTATTCAAGATAAAGTCGAAACTGGAAATATGCAGTGCCATTGCATCGTGATTTTTTGACACCACAACTTCATTAGCGCCTAGACTTATAGCATCTTCCACCTTATCGGACGACGTAGTAAAAAGCACAACATGCGCACCAAATGCATGAGCAAACTTAACTCCCATGTGACCAAGACCACCCAATCCAACAATGCCGACTTTATCACCTTTACCTACCTTCCAATGTTTTAAAGGTGAATAAGTGGTAATTCCGGCACATAGCAATGGCGCAACCGCGGCAAGATCAAGTGTATCAGAGACATTAAGCACGAATTCCTGATTAACGACAATTTGTCGCGAATAGCCACCGTAATTAGTGCCACCCGTATGCTTATCTGGACTGTTATAAGTAAACTCAGCTTTATTACAAAACTGTTCCAGATCATCAAGACAATCCAGACAAACTCCACAGGAATCAATCATACACCCGATTCCAACACTGTCACCGGCTTTGAATTTACTTACTTCGCTACCAACTTTTACAACCTTACCAACAATTTCATGGCCTGGCACCATTGGAAAAACTCCGCTTCCCCATTCGTCGCGAACCTGATGAATATCTGAGTGGCAAACACCGCAAAACAGAATTTCGATTTGGACATCTTCTGCCATCAGCTCACGCCTTTGAAAAACAAACGGCACTAGTGGTGAGGTATGATTAAGGGCAGCATAGCCTATGGTATTTTGCATAGTGGTCTCCTTGAATCCAAAATATAATTAATGTTTTAATGTAGCCGCATAAGTTACATATTTTTTCTAACCTTCTCCCATTTTATTAAAAAATCGACTACCTTTAAATTAGTTAAAGGGAAAAATTTAAGATTCAAAGAATTCCTTCAGTGCCTGCGCCTCAAGATCGCAAGACATGGCAGAAAGCTGTACTATGAACATCAAAAGCACTGGCAACGCAGGCGGAGTTTAGCATTTAAAGGAATTTGGGATAGACGGAACCTGTCTAAGCTTATATAGCTTCCAAATAGTACGTTAGCAGACGCTGGCTTTTTGGCTTGACAGCCATTTAAATGATAACTTTGATAGCTTTAGAATGCACCCGTGCTTTTATCTGAACAGCGTCATTGTCCAGAATCCCCAGTGATGTGCTTCACCGGCAACATGGTTTAAATATAACGCGGCTTGCAGATGAACGGTACATGAAAAGTTCAGTGGATACAAAATCAATTAGCAAAAGGTTCGCCCATGACTGATATGCGAATTTACAAGCTACTGGACTTTTTTGATCGCTCTAAAATGAACGACTGTAAAATAAGATGGGAATAAAAAATTACGATATAGCAAAGTAATTAATTACAACTTTTCCTTTACAATCTGATAAACCTCTTTAGTAGTTTGATCTGCTCCATTTAATAGCAATTCAAGTTCTGCCAATTGTTTTTCTGCAAACACCCTATCTTTTAAACTGGATGTATTAATATATACATTTAATGCTGCACTTTTTAATGCTCCGTATGCTGCCATTACTGCAACACCCGCATCACTAATCACACCTAAATTTCCTTTATGAGCAGCAATTTTAGAAAGAGCAATAATTTCCACACAAGCCTTTGCACAATTCAACGGCACCAAAGTAGCTTCGTGCAATGCGCTTTGAATTGCAATGCTACGTGAAAATTTTTCCTGCTCAGTTTCCTTTGGCAAACCATAGGTTTCCATTAATCGCTCAAAAACGTCAATATCTGCTTTTATAAAGCCAGTCATTTTGTCACGCAATACTTCCGATTTTTGAAGCAGCACCTGCATTTCTATTTCTACATCAGCATACTGCGACTTACCAATAGTCAAATTACAAACCATGCTAATTAAAGCAGCAGCTTGGGCTCCCATTATTGCAGAACAACTACCCCCACCAGGCGTAGGAGCACTACTGGCCAGCTCATTTAGAAAAGTGTGTACTGATTTGTTTTTTATTTCGTTCATAATATTTCTTTTAAATGCAAGCAAGTAATGAAGAACCTATAGTAAAAAGATTTGATATGAGATCTTATTCAAAAATCCTGCTTAAGTTTATCCAGAATACGCGCAATAGCACCTTGGTTTTGCAGAACAAATTCCTTAGCTCTGTCAGCCAAAACTTGCCTAAACACTGAATCCTCATATAAAGCAATAATAGTAGCTGTTATTTCGCTTTTATCATGACATTGGATTGCTGCTTTCTGACGCAAAACACCTTCAGCAATATCCTTAAAATTAGCCATAAAAGGACCAAATATAACTGGGGTTCCAACTGCAGCGGCCTCAAGTATATTATGACCACCAACTGGTACCATACTCCCACCTACAAATGCAACATCCGCAGCCACATAAAACATCTTTAACTCACCTATAGAATCAACAATATATACATCGGTAGACTGACAACATAAATCATCTGAAGCGCGCATTACAAAAGACAAGCCCTCCTTTTCACAAAGCTTTTTAACCTCATGAAAACGCTCAGGATGCCTTGGTGCAATTGCCAATAATAATTCGGGAATCCTTTTTTTCAAATCTTTATAAATTTCAAAAAATATAATCTCTTCATCTTTATGAGTACTGGCTATAAGCCATACAAATCTCCCAGCAAAATAATCCGCTTTAAAATTTAACCCTCTGAGGATAAGCTCATCTGTAATTTCCAAGTCATACTTAATATTCCCCATTGTTTTTACTTTTTCAACTGCAGCACCAATTGCAACAAATCGACCGGTATCACTGTCTGTTTGCGCAGCAATTAACTTTACATTAGCCAAAGCAGATGCAATTAAACCCGGAAATTTTTTATACCCATTCGCAGATTTTTCGGATAAACGTGCATTGATAACATATAAAGGAATTTCATTTTTTCCACAGGAAGCGAAAAGATTTGGCCAAATTTCAGTTTCCATAATGACAGCCAATTTCGGCCTAAAGCACTCCATAAAGCGATTTACCACAAAAGGGATATCATAAGGTAGATAAACGTGTTCAACTGAGGGCATAACCGTTTTAATACGATCGGAGCCAGTTGGAGTGGTAGTTGTAATTAATAACTTTACATCGGGGAATTGATGTTGAATTTGCTTGACAAGAGGAAATAAAGCCTCGGCCTCACCTACTGATACAGCATGAAACCAAATAACATCTTTAACGAAAGTTTTGTTGTAGATGGCAAATCGCTCTGCCCATCGATATCTGTAAGCAGGCGCTTTATTACCACGCCAGACAAGGCGAAGCAAAATGACCGGAACTAATAGAAAAAATAGAAAAGAATATAAAGTTCGCATAGCGGACAAACTCAAGAAGTAAAGAAAGCAAAGTTAACTTTACAATCTTGAGTTGTTCAACTTAAACCTTAATTATGCTTCAGCAGCAATTTTTATAGGCATTTTTACAACTACGTCAGTATGACAGTTAATATCAATTTGATATTCGCCAATTAAACGAATAACACCTTGAGGTAACCGAATCTCATGCTTTTCAACTGAAACACCTGCTTCAGTAATGGCATCAGCAATATTTTGCGTACCCACTGAACCAAACAATCTACCTTCATCACCAGCTTTATGATAAATAACCACTTCAAGCTTGCTTAATGCATTTGCTCGCGATTGTGCTGCAACCAACTTTTCAATTGCAACTTTTTCCAACTCTGCGCGACGCAATTCAAATTCAGCAATTTTAGTAGCCGTGGCGGGAACGGCTTTCCCGTAAGGAACAAGATAGTTCCTGCCATAACCTGATTTAATAACAACTTTGTCACCGAGGTTACCCAAGTTTGCTACTTTTTCAAGAAGAATAACTTCCATCTTTTATTACCTCATTATCGGATTTTATCCGGCTATATTTTTACGCCATCAAGACGTATGTTTATTTGAAATCTTATTTCGTAAGTTCATCCAGGCATCACTCAATCCAACTAAGGAAACAGGCAGCATGGCGTGGGGTATCAAAAATAACGTTATATAAAACATTGGCACCATATATCGCCCCATCTTCATCGATGCAAACAGGGTATGTATGACAGCCGTGCCAATGAAGGTGTACATCACAAACAGTAAAATTGATATATTCCAAGATAATTCCGATATTACACCGGAACTTAATATTGCAACAACAACTACTAAAACGCTTGCTATTGCCAGCCTTGGCCGAGTATTAAGCGACAAAAACTCTTTCTTGAACCCACCAGGATTGTATAACAGCGCCTGCCACCATCGCCCAAGAAACAATCCAAACAGCATACCAAAAATTGATGCTGCCACAACTATACCGGTCATGTAATGTGAAATCACATCCAAAGTATGCTTAAAATCTTGAACAGGGGGGGCATTCCTGGGCAATACTTGAGAAAGTACATTAACCCACATTACTGCTAAATCAGTTTCGTATAGGTAGAAACAAATCACACCTAACACCCCTATTAAAACAGCAATTTCAATCGTTAGAGACAGATAACGCCCTTCTCTTAAAATTATTGAAATTAACCATACAGGAATCCAAAGCACCATCCCATAAAGCAAAACAAATTGAAGATTGCCTAATAGAAAGAAACCCAAACCACCAACTACCGCAGTTGAACAACCCAGAACCATCAAGCCTTCAAAAGCGCCTCGTCTTAAAGTGACAAGAGCAATTGAACCCGAACTTACTATACTAACAGGGGGCATAACCAGTGAAATCAATGCGAGAGTAGACGCCACTATCATGGCCTGTAATCTACCACGCATAATATACTCAGCTAAAAAACCCACCGATCAACCTTAAAATTATTTGTGAGCGTCACAGAAAGGCAATAATGCAATAAAACGAGCCCGTTTAATTGCAACTCCTAACTGCCTTTGATACTTTGCGCTAGTGCCAGTAATCCGACTAGGTACAATTTTCCCTGTTTCGGTAATGTAGTCACTCAACAAATCCAAATCTTTATAATCGATTTCTGTTCCACCATCTGCACTAAAGCGGCAGAATTTTTTGCGTCTAATGTTACGTGCCATAATAATTCTCGTAAATCCAAGTGTTAAAGGTTTTATTCTGCAGACAGCGCGTCAGCATCCAAATCATCCAAATCATCAAGATCATCCAAATCGACTTCGTCATCTGAAGCCGTATCTGTCGAAACAACCACTTCTCTAGCAGCAGCATCCTTTGCTCTTGATTCAGCGATTTTATTTTCTTCAGCTGTTGAAGTTGCGATAATAGATACTTCGGTAATCGCCTTCTTTTGCAGTAAAGTCATGCTGCGCAAAATAGCGTCATTAAATCGGAAGCCACTTTCCAGTTCTTCCAATGTTGGCTGATCGCACTCAACATTCATTAACACGTAATGGGCTTTATGAATTTTATTAATAGGATAAGCAAGATGCCTTCTACCCCAGTCTTCCAAGCGATGGATCTTACCTGATGAAGCTTCGATGGTTGATTTATAACGCTCAATCATCCCTGGAACCTGAGAGCTCTGGTCTGGATGGACTAAAAAGACAATTTCATAATGTCGCATATTTTTTCCTTTCGGTTAAGCCTCCCACCTCTGTCTTAATAAAGATGGTAAAGCAAGGAGGAGCTGACAGCCCCTAAGAACCGCCCATTATATATATTTATTTAACTTTTGAAAAGCAATGTGATAGAAACAGCATTAATACCAGCAAAAACAACACAAAGGAAGTTCACCTAATCGGACACCCGATTAGGCATAAATACTTAACAATCCTTTGCTAACCGATGCCCGTCCACTTTCAATTTCACGATCTACTTCATCGGCCATATCGACTGCAATAGAATGTGACCCACGACCATCAGCTGACTGTGAAAAATTTTGCGCTGGTGAACCACCACGATCCGACCCAGCGCCCGAAGTCACAGTTACATCCGCTAAATTAAGTTGCTGCATACCCATCATTTCTCTTAATTTTGGTAATGACGACTCAATAGCATCTCTTGTTGCTCCATGCTGAGCTGTAAAAATGACAGTTGCCTGATCATCAGTCACAGCAACTTTTACTGAAACAGGGCCAAGATGAGGTGGGTTTAGCCTGATTTCTGCCGATGGTATTGCTTTCGAAGCCATCCATACAATCCTCTCACTCATATCCTTATTCCATTCAGGATGCGTTAATGGCTTGGATATTAAAGCAAGATCAATCTTGGTATCAGTAACCGTTTTATTTAGCTGAGTACAGTCCATTACAGACTGAGATAAAACCTTAACTTCTCCACCAATCGAGATTTGCTGCTCAACTTTACCTGTCTTTTCGGTAGGGAGTGCATTTTCAAAATAATTCAAATTAAAATCCTGCTTCCCCAGAACTGACTGAGTAAAAGACATTGCACTTTGAAGAATTGGATCAGGTACTTTCGGAAACTGGGTTGATTTAACCTCAATTGCCGGTGAATTTAATGAAGGTAGGGATAATACCCCCCCCTTAACCGCAACATCGGGCATTAAATCCCTTGCCGCTAAAGTTTGCACATCTGGCGATAAAGGAACCCCACTAACGACTGTCACTGGCATGCCAACCCCAAAACCTTGTCGATTAGACTCACTCCCCACTACATTTTCATTTTTTTTCTTTTCTAATTTGCCACTTATCTGATTTGAACCCATCTGAACCGGCAAAGACACCGCCACCTCAATATTGCTAATTTGCCCAATATTTTGGGCTGTTTTTGCCCCTATTTCATTAGCATTACTTTTAACGGGAACCGGCAAATAAACTGCACCTACCTCATCAGTACTTTGCTGAACTGGAGCGACCAATATATCGCCAACGTTTAAATTTTGAAAAAGTGGATTAGATTCTGGCACTTGATCTTTTATATTTTGAAGGAGATTAAGGCTCGATGCTTCACCATTTATGATTTGGTGCTGAGAAATATCCATTCCAATGGCATCTTTTAGGTTTTTCAAGGCCTCTAAAGCCTTCGCCTCTAAAGTTGCTCCCGCAGAAATATATTTTAAAGTGTCAGTTACCGTAGCCAAAGCCGCCTCATGATTTTCCTGGCCTTTAATTTTGTAAGAGGACGGCAAATTACTGCCCATTGAAGCGGCAACACTTTGCATATCAACGGCATCGGTAGATGGCAAGACATTCACCACGTCTATGGCAACACCAACTGATGCTGGCGGCGTAACAACTGCCGCTGGATTATTACCTAACTCACCAATTTTAGTATCCAGAGTACTGGAAAAAGCCTCAGTTGTAACCCCGGTATTATTTGAAAGAGGAAACGCACTTTCAACAGAACTATTAACAGTCGCCAAAGATGATAATTTTGTACTTTCAATATTCATAATCAATTCTCCCATGATTATAATTAACAAGCATTTCCTGTGCCGCCTTAGTTATTCCGACTTATTCTTGACGACCTCTCATCTTGCTCCTGTTGCTCCTGCTTAGCCTCCAGCTTCATTTCATCTTTCAATGCTGAATCACATACCTTTTGAAGACTCTCGGTTTTATGGTGCAATTCTTCCCAAATCTTCTTTTTTGTCACCAATTCCACGTCAATTGAATTTAAGACCCGCTCCTGGCCTAAAATTGCCATATCCAGTTTGTCTATAAACGACCTAAACTCGAGCAATTGTGCGACATTAACACCCTTAGCACCCAGAAGATCAAAGCGATCCTGATACTCCTTGCGATATACATTTAAGCCTTCAATTTGCGCCTGCATTTCAAAGCGTCTTTTCTGAATCCCTCCCATAACTTCCAAGGCATTCTTTTCTTGGGCCGCTTTTATTTCAACAATTGATTTTATACGTAGCGATTTTTTCACTTATTTCCCATGCAATTACTGTCGACTATACTTGCTTAGCAGAAATGCCAATTCATTCAAACTCTGATTTATATCGACAGATTCATCCATATCCTGTTGTAAAAAATCAAGAATCGCAGGATTCATTTCAATGGCCGTGTCAATTCGGGAATCTGATCCAGGTTGATAAGCCCCTACATTAATCAAGTCCCGATTTTGCTGATAAAGCGAATACGTCCGTCTTAATTCTCTAGCCATTTGCAAATGGTTCGAATCAATAATATCTGGCATAACGCGGCTAATCGATGCTTCTATATCAATCGCTGGAAAATGTCCTGATTCAGCTAAACTTCTTGATAATATTATGTGTCCATCCAACACACCTCTAGCCGCATCTGCAATGGGATCATTGGTATCATCTCCTTCTGCAAGAACCGTATAAAACGCAGTTATAGATCCTCCGCCATGGTCGGCGTTACCCGCACGCTCTACCAAATGGGGCAGTTTGGCAAATACTGAGGGCGGATAGCCTTTTGTTGCCGGCGGCTCATCAATTGCCAGGGCAATTTCACGATGCGCTTGGGCAAAGCGCGTCAAGGAGTCCATCAACAATAAAACGTCCCGCCCCTGATCGCGAAAATATTCAGCAATACTGGTTGAAAGTAACGCTGCATGAACACGCATCAGAGGCGGGCAGTCGGCTGGCGATACGACTACAACAGCTCTCTTCAGCCCTTCTTCACCCAAAGTTTTAAGAACAAACTCGTTAACTTCTCGGCCACGCTCACCGATCAGACCGACTACTACAATATCCGCCTCGGTAAACTTGGTCATCATCCCAAGCAACACACTCTTACCCACACCCGTCCCTGCAAAGAGCCCCATACGCTGACCTCGTCCAACGCAAAGTATGGAGTTTATCGCCCTAACTCCAACATCAAGCGGCTCACGTATTGGTCTTCTTGACAAAGGATTAATCGGGGTGCCATTCAACGATACTAATGCATCAGTTTTAAGAGGACCTTTATCATCAATCGCATTACCGGCACCATCCAAAACACGTCCCAACAATCCAAAACCAACTTTCGCCAGACTATGCTTACCCATTGGAATAACCCGACAATCCGGTTCAAGGCCATACACTTCAGCAGTCGGCATCAAAAAAACCCGGGCATCGGAAAATCCGACAACCTCCGCTTCTATCATTCGACCATTTTTGGTTTCAATTTTGCAACGAGAACCAATTGCCGCTCGGCAACCAACGGCCTCTAAGGTTAGACCCACCATACGAGAAAGCCTACCCTCAACCACAAGCTCTGGAGGTTCAAGCAGTCGTTCTGAGTAAGGTTTTAATTTAGCCAGCCAATGCTGAGTTCGATTGACATCGGGTATCACGAACTTTCATTCTCGGCACTGGATTCCGACTGAAGTGAAGCAGTTACCCGTGATGTGTCCAGATTATCCCGTTCACGCTCCCCCCCTAATAAAACGGCAATAACTGCAGTTAATCGGTGTTCCAGAGTTGCATCTACATGAGAAACCTCAGTATCAACCTTACACCCCCCCCTTGTAATCAAGGGATCTTCAATCAATCCCCAACTGGGCGAGGTATCATCCAGCACCAAAACTGAACGAACCAAATCGGCATCTTCGGGATTCAATTTTAAGGTTATTTTTTGTGCCGCCAGAGGTAAAACATTAAGCGCCTCCCTAATTACAGCAACAATTTGACCGGGATCCAACTTGATTTCTCTACGTATAATTTGTGCAGCAATAGCAATAGCCAACTTAACCAGTTCATTTTCCACCTCCTGATCAAGCAACTCAAATGGCTGACTTAACGCTTCCATCAAACTAACTAAGGTAGCAACCTGGCCTTGCACCAAGTGCAAGCTATCTTCATAACCTTTTTTCAAACCCTCTTCAAGACCTTTCTGAAAACCCTGAGTATTACCTTGCGCAAAAGCTTCTTCATAAGCTTGCTTTTGCATGGACTCAATTTCATCAACCGTTAAAATGGCTGCAGGTTCATCGTCGAGTAGTACTATCTCCGACTCTTTAACAGGATCTGCTCCTGAAACATCAGGCATACTCCATAATCTTAATGATTCTAACTCGGACTCTGTAAATCTTGGGGTCTTAGATGAGTTCATCACCACCTGCCCCCATCATTATCTCTCCGGCGTCAGCAAGCTTTTTAGCTATAGCCAATATATCTTTCTGTGCCAACTCAACTTCACTTAATTTGGCAGGCGGCGAAGCTTCTAAATCATCCCGTAACATTTCGGCGGCACGTTTAGACATATTGCTGAATATTTTTTCTTTAAGCTCGCTGCCCACACCACGCAAAGCAAGTAATAATTGTCCGGTGGAAACTTCCCGCAATAGAGTTTGCATACCTCTTTCATCGATAGAATTAAGGTCCTCAAAGGTAAACATTTTCTCCTGAATCTCCTGAGCCAATTCAGACCTATGCTCAGCAATTCCAGACATCACCAAATCAGCGGCACCACCGTCCAGGAAGTTTAAAATATTGGCCACTGCATCAACACCGCCAATATTGGTCGATTTAACATTATCAGAACCGGTCAATTGTTTTTCCATAATCTGATCCAACTCACGCAAAGCGGCAGGTTGAATACCTTTCATGGTCGCAATTCTCATCATCAAATCGGAACGCATCGCTTCAGGTAAAAACATTACCACATCAGCTGCCTGCTCACTTTCCATAAGAGACAAAATAGTCGCAACAATCTGTGGATGCTCCAAACGAATCATATCGGCAATAGAACGGGTATCCATCCATTTCAGCTGTTCTATACCCTTGGTACTACCACCCTGTAAAATGCGATCAAGAATACTATTTGCTTTATCCGCTCCCAAAGCACTGATCAAGACGGTACGGATATAATCGTCGGTATCCATACCCAAAGCTGTCTGCCGTTTCACAGCAACAATGAATTCCTCAACCACTTCATCCATCATCTCTATGGAAATATCACCAACGCTAGCCATGGTGGTACCCAAAATAGTAACCTCTCTAGGCGACATGTGCTTCAAAACCAGCGCGGCTCTATCCATTCCCAACGCCAGTAACAATACTGCAGCTCGATCAACCTGCGTTAACGTCTTTTCTGCCTTAGCCATCTTTTTTAACCCAGGTTTTTATAACTTGCGCCACGACTTTAGAATCATCATCCACCAACCTCTTTACATACTCCAAACGATGCTCATAGCTCTGGGGGACATCCAATAACAACAAGTCCTGCATTTCAGGAGGCATGGTAAAGCTCATATTTTGTTGTTGACCAGCCAAAACCGCGACTGGCTGACCATGCTCATTAAGACGAACAGTTCCTCCGGTAGCTGCGGCTTTATCGTGTGCATCAGCCAAAGCCAAGCTCTTTTTCTCTTCAATATCGCGACCTACAAGACTGCGCATAGTGGGCCTCAATACGCCCAAAAGAAGGAATAACAGGGCCAATACAGCAGCAAGCTGTTTCATAAGATCAAGAAACCAACCTTGTTCCCAAACTGGTATTGACGGCAAAGGCTCAATTAACTCATCAAGCTTGAAGGTCACATTCGTAACAGTAACCTGATCACCACGACTACTATCAAATCCAACCGCTTGCTTTACCAGATCACTAAATCGATTAATGTCTTCTTGGGAATAAGCCTGAGATTTGACGGCCCCATCACTTTGAGCGACATGTTTATCATCAACAACCACGGCGACTGACAATCGGCGCAATGCGCCGGTAGCCAATCGGGTATGGGTAATGGTTTTATCAAGCTCATAATTTCGGGTGGCATTTTTCGCCAAAGATCCAGGGGACGAAGCCGCTGCTGCAGGAGCCGCACCTTGAGCTGCGGGTGCACCGGACGCATTTGCTGTTTGGGGTGTTGTTTCCGGAGCTGAACCTGCCGCAGTAGGTTGATTTGATAAGGCACCAGGAATGCCTTGAATAGGTGATGAAGAGCTTTTCTCTTCAGATGTTTGCTCACTTCTTAACGCAGGTAAATCCGGATTAAACATTTCCTGAGTTCTATCAGTCTCGGTAAAATCAACATCCGCTGAGATTTGGGCCCGCATACCGTCAGCACCCACTAGCGGTGACAAGATATTCTCAATTCGGCCCATCAGATGTTCTTCGATATTCTTTTTATATTCAAACTGTTTGGACGTTAAATTACCAGCAGCAGAGGAGTCATTGCTATTCAACAACTGACCCTTTTGATCCACTACCGTAACTTGTTCGGCATCAAGCTGTGGCACACTGGAAGCAACCAAATGAATAATCGATTCCACCTGACCTTTATCCAGGGTCCTACCTTGATATAGATTTACCATTACAGAAGCGCTAGGCTTCTTACGCTCACGTACAAACACGGACTGAACCGGAATCGCCAATAATACTCTAGCCGATTTCACATTTTGGATAGACATAATAGTTCGGGCAATCTCGCCTTCCAATGCCCGTTGAAAACGAACCACTTCAACACTTTTACTGGTACCGAAACCCTGATCCTTATCAAGCAATTCATAGCCCAAACTATTGCTCTTAGGTAAGCCTTGTGATGCCAGCTTAAGCTTTACAGAACTCACCTGATCCATCGGCACCATAATTGCGCCCGAACCTGATTCAACTTTATACTTAACATTCTCCTTATTGAGAACTTCCAGAATTTCGGCAACATCATTTTGACTGATTTCGGAATACAAACGCCCATAAGAGGGTTCTTGTGACCATAAGACAATAGCCACACCAATTGCAACACTCAAAGCCAGTCCCAGCATCAAGCCAATCTGACGTGCAATTGTCAATCCGGCCAAGCCTTTAATGGCAGGATGCGCATCGACTTTGGTCGCTAGAATATGTGAAGCTTCACCTTCAAGATGCCCCTTACCAACGGCATTCGGATCATGTTGACGATTCGTCTCGATTAAACTATTACTCTGTTCACTCATTTTTAATTACAGCCTTTTAAGAACAACACATTGACTACATGGGCATGTTCATGACATCTTTATAGGCCTCAACCAATTTATTTCTCACCTGCAGCATGGCTTGAAATGAAACACTCGCTTTCTGCGAAGCCACCATAACCTCTGCGAGACTAACATTGGTATCCCCCGTCTCAAATGCCTTCGTCATATTTCCGGCGGTTTGCTGAGTCTCATTAACCGCACCTATAGTCTGTTTGAGCATAGCAGCAAAATCTGCTCCGCCACCACCAACCTCTGGTACTTTAACGCTTCCAGCCTCGAGAGACATTGCCCGCATCTGGGCTAACACTTGGTTTACATTCATCTCACTCATCTGATTGTCCTCTTAGATTCTTAATAGTGAAGAATTAAAAGCATTTTTGATGCCACATATTAACATGAAATAATGATACCCGAATCTTTCATCCTTGCCATTTTATACCGAAGTGTTCTAGGACTAATACCAAGTTTCTCTGCGGTTATCTTACGACTCCCATTTTCCATCTGTAAGGTCTGCAAAATAATGCTTTCTTCAGCAGAACGAACTCCCTCACAAAGCCCGCCTAAATCCTGTATATCGCTTTTAAAATCAACTATAACAGCATCATCCAGCTTATCACCATATTCTTTTTCAGAAGTACTGCTATTTGAAAATGCGACCATAGAACAGGCATCCTCAAAAACCAAATCATCGACAGAAATGTTATCACCGGTTCGAAAAATTAGTGCTCGCTGCAAAACATTATCCAACTCACGAACATTGCCAGGCCAATGGTAGGCTTGCATTTTTTCAACAGCCCGAGGTTCAAATCCTGGCATTATTTGGCCGCATACTCCATGACGCTGCATCAATTCAAGCGCCAGCGGCAAAATATCGCCTGGCCTGTTTCGTAAGGGCGGGATGATAATAGGGAATACATTTAGCCGATAAAATAAATCTTCGCGAAAACGGCCCAACTCCATTAACTCTTTTAATTTCTGGTTGGTAGCCGCCAAAATTCTGACATTAAGCTTTATTTTTTTGGTGCTGCCCAAGCGCTCAACTTCCTTTTCTTGCAAAACACGTAATAATTTTGCCTGCAGACCTAAATCCATTTCAGCAATCTCATCCAATAACAGGGTTCCGCCCTGTGCTTGTTCAAATTTCCCAGGCAATGCCTGAACAGCTCCTGTGTAGGCTCCTTTTTCATAACCAAACAACATAGCTTCCAGCATGTTTTCGGGGATAGCCGCACAATTCACGGCAACAAAAGGTCCCTGATAATAAAGAGAATTCTGATGTATATACTGAGCAACAACCTCTTTACCTGTGCCACTTTCGCCTTGTAACAATACGGTGACATCAGTTTTCGCAACTTTTGCCGTTAAAGCATAAAGTTTTTTCATTGATTCATCTTGTACGACGCACATATTATCGACAGAATTGGCCGCAGACCGGTTAGCTTCTACATAATCCGCAACCTTGTTAACCAGTGCCTCGGCATCAAACGGCTTGATAAGATAATCAACGGCACCCGCTTGCATAGCCTCTACTGCTTTTGGAATAGTTCCAAAGGCGGTCATTAGCAATATTGGCGTGCTGGAATATTTATGCTGCATATTCTTCAATAACTGAAAGCCGTCCATAACCGGCATCTGAACATCGCTTACAACCAGCTTAAATTTTCCAACTTCCAACTTGGTTAATGCTTCCGTACCATTACGGGCAGAAATCACGCGATAACCGCCTATCTCAAGTGTGTCACAAAGCGCTTCGCACAACGACAGATCATCTTCAACAACCAACACATCATACTGCTTCATGTACGCTCTCCATTTGAGGATGATTTTTACTGGAAAAACCACCCGGTAACCCACTAAAATCGTGATTTATACAAGGCAAAACCAATGAAAAGACAGTGCCCAAACCAGGGCTAGACTTGACCTTCACCGCACCACCATGTGCTTTTACAACGCTATCAACAACTGCCAGACCCAAACCTGTACCATGCGTTTTTGTCGTAAAAAATGGTTCAAAAATCCGCTGACACACGCCTTGTTCAATACCTGCTCCATCATCTTTAATTTGGATTCTCAACTTGTAATCATCAAGCTGATCAACTGTAATTTCAATACAACCAACCGACCCTACTGCATCAATGGCGTTATTTAATAAATTGAGCAACGCACCGCGCAGCGCATTTTCATTTCCTAACATTTCATCATTTATAACCTGATTACTTACTTGCAAATCAATCTTGCCAGTCACTGTCGATTCTTTCACCGATTCTCTAAGATGACTCAAAAGTTCAGACAATGAAAAATTCTCCATTGCCATGCGCCCATCTTTGGCAAAAATCAACATATCGTTAACTTGCCTTTCCAGATAATTCAATCGCTCAAGAATTTTTTGTGAAAATCGCTGGCGCCTTTCATCATCAAGCACAGGATTATTCATTTGGGAGGCGTAAAGTATTGCTGTTGCTAAAGGCGTTCTGACCTGATGCGCCATACTCGCTACCATCTCGCCCATTGCCGACAATTGTTTTTGTTGGCTCAGTAAATCCTGAAGATTGCGCATTTCACTAACATCTGAAAGTAAAATTATTTGCCCGGAATCACTGGAATCGTTACAGGCAACATCCTTACTGACAGTCATATTAACCCGTTTACCACTTAGCAATTGACGCTCATGTGGATTTCCGGGAACAGTGTTTAACTTACAAGCAACAATTTCAGACCAATCTTTGCCGATCAAGGCGGCTCCTAAAAAATCTGTCGCGACCACATTGCAGTCAACAATACTACCATTTGCATCCAACACAACGACTCCAGCAGGGAGCGCAGCCAATATTTTTTCTAATCGGCTGGCAAGTTTTTCCTTTTCTTCAAGCGTTTTAATGCGCTGATTTTGAGCCAAAGCCAATTCAGCGTGCAGTTTGGCGACTTGATCTTCAAGCCCCTGATAAGATTCAGATAAATTTTTAAAAACCTCATTAAAGCTTAAAAAAGCATCTGTAAGCTGTTCGGTTTTCTGCTTTTTTTGTGCTGTAGGAATCGTCATGCCTGTAGGCTCGGGTTTTATATGTCAAACTTGTATTATCCAAGAAGCACAAATTAGACCAAGTATTAAAATTATATTTATCAATAAGTTAAAATCAACGACAAAAAATTGACTCCAAAAACACCCTTACGCTAAACAGCAAAAACAATTCATAAACCATTGATAATTAGAACCCGTTAACGCTGCATATCATATTTACGTAATTTCTCAACCAACGTAGTACGACGCATATTCAATCGTTTAGCGGCATGAGCTACAACTCCACTGCATTCGTTTAAGGCCTGACGTATTAAATCGATTTCCAGAACATTCAAATATTCTTTTAAATCAATACCCTGCTCCGGCAACTGCGCTAACGACTTTGACGAACCATCAAAAGAAGCGATGACCTCAAGAGGATCAAGATTTTCATCGTCTTCCAGATTAACTTCAACATCGTTAATTATTTGATCGGACACCTGGAACTTATGAAATTTTTCTGGCAAATCAACTGCATCGACCAGACCTTTGGGATTCATAATAGCCAGTCTTTCTATCAAATTGGCCAACTCCCTGACATTACCCGGCCAATCGTGCTGCATTAGCAAACTCAAAGCCGCATGAGTCAGTCTTACCGAACCACGGTTAGACGCCTCCATACGATTGATAAGATCATTTATTAAAAGCGGAATATCCTCAGCCCTATCTTTTAGTGGAGGTATTTCAATCGGAAACACATTCAACCGATAAAAAAGATCTTCTCGAAACCGGTTTTCTTTAATTTCGTCTTCAAGACAGCGGTGCGTAGCGGCAATAACACGCACATCACAATTGATGGTTTTATTGCTTCCGACTCGTTCAAAACTACGCTCCTGTAACACGCGCAATAATTTAACCTGCATTGCCAAAGGCATATCACCAATTTCATCAAGAAAAAGTGTGCCACCCTCAGCCATTTCAAAACGACCTTGCCGGGTAGTTAATGCTCCGGTAAACGCTCCTTTTTCATGTCCAAACAATTCGCTTTCAAGCAACTCACCCGGTATTGCACCGCAATTTATGGGAACAAATGGCTTATCGCTTCGAAGAGAAGCGTCATGTAACGAGCGAGCAACAACTTCTTTCCCGGTTCCTGATTCGCCAAGGATTAAAACTGTTGCATCGGATGAGGCTACCCGATCAATTAACTTACGAATCCCGACAATCGCATGACTTTTTCCTTTTAGTCGCTGAATATGAGACTTACGGCGATCAATTACTTCGGGACTATAGATACCTGCCTGAGCATCACCTATTGGCAATCTATGCAATAATGCCTTCAAAACCGTGTAGCTTGTAGGCCATTCCAACACATAAAAAACACTTTGAACTATAAGTGACGACACCTGGGACAGAGTTCCTTTGTTGATTAACAATATGACAGGAGTATCTTTACCCCAGTCAATAACTTGATTAATCACAGTCGCCTGTTTATCAATACCATCCCCAACAAAAATTGCAGCTAATTGACCTATTTTACTATCAGAGGACTGGTATTCCTCAGACCCTGAAATTTCAATACGATAATCAATAAACTGAAAAATTGTCTCCAGCTCTAAAACTCTTGATTTATTATCATCAATTAACAAAATACGCGGCAAAGCCATATTCCAACTCTCATTACTTGTTTTATGTTACGCACTGTGTACAAATTTAGCAGATAACAGGCCATTAAGGGATCTTATCTATCTCAACGAGATAATTTTTTAAAAAACTGTAATTTGATCATCAGTGAATCTGTGACAAAAAAACATTTGCGGCTAATTACATATTTATTTAATTATTTTGTTATTCCACAAAGTTAATCATCGAATCAACTTGATGTCAAAATTCATTTTAATTCATATTGTTCCAATATCTTTTTAATGTAATTTATATAAGCCACTCAATCTATTTGATACATCCAAGCTTGACAAAAATTTCTCATCATAGACACTAGAGTCGATTTCACTACCCCAGAGTACACTTTCTTTGAACGATATGTCCCTTGGTATGCTGTTTGGCATACTTGCAGCCATGCTTATTCTCTCCGCTTTTTTCGCTGGCTCAGAAACAGCTTTAATGTCGTTAAACCGCTATCGTTTAAGACATCTGGTTAAGCTAAAACACCCCGGCGCAATGAAGGCTCAAAAACTATTGCAAAGACCTGATCACTTGCTTGGACTGATGTTACTGGGCAATATTTTTATTAACAATTTCGCCGCATCGCTTGCAACGGTTATTGCAATTAAACTTTATACGGATGATGAATCCGTCATAGCCATCTCCACAGGCCTTTTGACTATCGTAATGCTCATTTGCTCGGAAGTAACGCCAAAAACGCTCGCAGCAATAAAACCCGAACCACTCGCGTTCCCAGCCGCATGGATTTACACCCCCTTATTAAAACTTCTTTATCCGATTGTCTGGTTTATCAATCTATTTGTTAACCTCTTACTGCGAATCATCGGCATTGATGTCAAAAAAAGCCGTCATGAAGCATTAAATAAGGATGAATTAAAAAGCATCATTAGCGATGCAGAAAGCTTAATGCCTGCACGCTATCAAAAAATGCTGATGGGTATCCTGGATCTTGAATCAGCAACTGTTGAGGACATTATGACACCCCGCAATGAAATTGTGGGTCTTGATCTTGAGTCACCTATTGAAGAAATTATCAACCAAATTAAAACCAGTCCACATACCCGGTTACCGGTTTATAAAACCAGTATCGACAGAATTATTGGCTTCATACATTTAAGAAAAGTACTATTCCTAATTAATCAAGATGGCTTTGACAAACAGACGATCATTAACAGCCTCGACAAACCCACATTCACCCCTGAGACCACTCCTGTTCACGTCCAGATGCATCGTTTCAAACACGAAAAAATTCGAATAGGTCTGGTTGTTGACGAATATGGCGATGTTCAGGGGCTGGTTACACTGGATGATTTACTTCAAGAAATAGTAGGGGAACTCATCAACGATGATGACACAGTAAGAGTTCAAGCTGACGGCAGTATACTTGTCGATGCAAATATTACCCTCAGAGAATTAAACCGGGTTACACAATGGTCGTTTCCTACAGAAGGACCAAAGACGCTTAATGGACTTATTATTGAATTCATGGAAACCATTCCTGAGATCGGTACTAGCATCAGACTACATGAATATCCGCTTGAAATAATAAAACGCGATGAAAACAGCGTAAAACTGGTTAAATTTCTACCCAGAAAATAAACATATATACTCTGTGCGTTGATCTTGGTGGAGTTTTTATAGTTGAATCATTTTATTCAAGTCCAAGACAGCGAGCAGGCCTATAACAAGTCATGTAACTGTTTTTGTGACCCAACGATTGGATATAATGACCATTCAATAAACCAATTATGACCGTGTGGATTATATGTAAATGGAATTTCTTGAATAACTAAAATTATACGGTCTATAATTAAAGTTCGTTTTAAGATGTATAAACCAATCAATGCCAAAACTGACTGTTTTTTTTAAAGATAAAGCAATTCATTCGGCTGTATTCGAAAATGGCATTGTTCATATCGGGCGCGATGAAAGCAATGACTTAAGCATTGATAGCCTTGCTGTTGCTCCCATTCATGCAGCTATCAATATTCAAGACCATGTTTGCACTATTAAACAGCTAAATGAGAGTTTTCCACTAATCATCAATGGCAACCTTCTAAAAACAGGAAGCCTGAATAACAGTGATACTATTGTTTTGGGTAAGCATACTATTATTTTCAATACCACAGAATCAATAGCACTACCACCTGCAAATGATTATTTAACTGACTTGGACGTAAAATCATTCAATCAGGAAATTGAAGCCGATTTATCTTTTCCAACAGCTAACTTGCAAATCATGAACGGCAACAATATTGGCAAGATTCTGCAATTAAAAAAACCCATGACCCGCCTGGGTCACAATGGCAATGGTGTTATTTTGATTTCCAAAAGAAAAGACGGCTATTTTGTCTGCATTTTGGAAAGCGGGGGTACAATATCTTTAAACAATGAACCGTTAAACGACAAATCACTAAAATTAAATACTAACGATATATTGGTTATCGACAATATGTCCCTACAATTTTTTTTAAATTAACTCCATGCATCCCATTCAAAATAACGATAACAGACATTTTCATCGAATTCTTTACGCAGCTGAGGCAAATCTTCACTGTGAAAAAAACAACTGGAATTGTGAAATAATTGACCTCTCATTAAAAGGCTGCCTTTTAAGTTTTGATCTGCCATGGGATGAAAATCAGGAAAAACTTTACACACTTACCTTGGTTTTATCTGAACAAGCTAAAATTGAAATGGTACTCACCGCGATGCATGTTGTCGGGAATAAAGTAGGCTTCAAATGTGAGCACATCGATATAGACAGTATTACCGAATTGCGCCGCCTCGTTGAACTGAATCTTGGTAACAGTGCCCTACTCGAACGGGATTTATTGGCCTTAACCGAGCAAAACCCAAGATAAAGCCAACTCTCACATCTCTGAAAGTATTTCAAGTGCTTCAGAAAGCGTAGAAACACCATGTATCTCCAACCCTTCAATCGCTTTTTTAGGCATGTTTGACTTTGGGATAACCGCTTTCTTGAAGCCATGTTTTGCAGCATCATTAAGTCGCGCATGACCATTAGCGACCGGTCTAATTTCACCGCTCAGACCGATTTCACCAAAAAAGAAAGTATCATGCGCAATAACCTTGTCCCTTAAACTGGACACTATCCCCACCACAATAGCCAAATCAGAGCTGGTTTCTGTCACTTTAATTCCACCAACAACATTGGCATAGATCTCATCAGTTGCCGTGACGACGCCGCCATGCCGGGATAACACAGCCAGCAACATAGCAAGACGATTTTGATCAAAGCCTACCGCCAGGCGCCTTGGATTGCCATATTGGCAATCGGTGACCAACGCCTGAATCTCAACCAACAACGGCCGGGTTCCTTCCCAAAGCACGGTAATCACACTCCCCGAAGAAGGCTTATCCGGTCTGTTTAAAAACATCGCAGAAGGGTTTTTAACTTCCTTAAGTCCGGAACTATCCATCGCGAAAAAACCCAACTCACCCACGCTACCAAAGCGGTTTTTGTCAGCTCTTAACACCCTGAACCGCGCATCATCAGTAGAACCCAACATTACTTGTGTATCAACGATATGGCTTAAGGTCATTGGCCCCGCCAGCGATTGATCCTTGGTGACGTGACCCACCATAAAAACCGACACATCATGTTTTTTGGCATATTGGGTCAAATAACTGGCCGACTCCCTGACTTGCGAAACCGAACCCGGTGCTGATTCAGCTTCTTGGGTATGCATCACCTGAATCGAATCAATGACCAAAATTTTGGGTTTAACCTGATCCAAAACATCACAAATGCGTTGCACCGAAGTTTCGGCCAACATCATTATTTTGTCGGCGGGTAGTTTAAGTCGATGTGCCCTTTCGGCGATTTGTTGCAACGATTCCTCACCGGAAACATACAACACACTAACTCCGCGAGCGGCAATATTGGCAATCGCCTGAAGTAATAGCGTACTCTTGCCGGCTCCAGGTGCACCGCCTATCAACACCACACTGCCGCAAACGATACCGCCACCCAATACACGGTCAAATTCAGAAATTCCACTACAAATCCGTTCCGCCTGGGAAAGATTAACCTCCGATAACAATTTGACTTCAGACCGGCTTCCCGCATAACCAGCAGCATGAGTATTGCGCTCGGCTCCGCCCAGCCTGACTTCCTTAATCGTATTCCATTCCCCGCAGCTGGTGCATTGTCCGCCCCAGCGAGGATAATCGGCGCCACACTGATCACAGACAAACGCGGTTTTGATTTTCTTGCTCATGGTGTTAGAAAAGCCTTAAAAATAGAACTTGTATGCAGGAGGAAAAGATAAATACGGGTGTCCTTAGTATTTTCATGTTCACCATGAACCTTTAATCTATTACCAAGCCCTGGTAAGTATGTTCATCTGGCAAGCCCTGCAGGTAAGATTCACCGGGAGCAACAATAAACCTTGCATCCATTGCAGTCCGACCCAACAACATGCGAAAAATCATACTGTCCCTGTTGGTCAGAGTCATTTCAGCGCAAAGCACAGTCTGCCCTACAACCATTTGGGTTTCTATCACATACCGACGTTGCTTGTGACCACCAGAGTCCATCACTATTCGACGATCTTTAACTTGCGCATGACATTCAACCGACATCTCACAACAATTCTGTACGGGATGAATGGCAAACATCACCCAGCGTTCTCCACCTTTTCGATAAGGCTCAATTTCAAAAGCGTGGAGCGCTGATGAACGTGCTCCGGTATCGACTTTTGCTTTAATTCCAGAAAGCTTGAGATCCGGCAAAGCAACCCATTCTCGCCAGCCTAACAAAGGTTTGTTAATCATCTGTGTAAAGCCTTAATTTAAAGTTATAGTGCATAAAAAAAGTGCCGAAGCACCTGTCATATAATCCTCATATAATTCTATTATGCTTGATTAGCTCACCCTATTAAAATTAATTGTCAAAAGCCCAATCAAACCTCAACAAAATAGAGATTTCAGCGTATCACTTTAGATAAGTAGCAACCAATTCAGATGCGGTACAAGAAAAACTGAGGACAGAGTAAATTCAAAAAAAATCATATAATTAAATACATAATCTTACCCCATTTATCATAAATTAGTAGCTTGAATAAAGTGGAACAGTATCCGAAATAGAACCGCAATCAACCGCGCGGATCAGGCGCAAGCCCTAAACCTATTAACTTCGATTGTCAGATTAGGCTATTACCAGCCTTAATCTACTTTACCTAAAGAGGAGCCTGAGTTCACCCCTCCTTTTTTTTCGCATCCTTTATTGCTAATTGCAATTCGAGTCTTTGTTTTTCCAGAGCCAGTAGTTCGATTTCACGGCGAAGATAAATATCAGATTCTTTTCTGTTGTTGTAACTATCTTTTTGCATTTCCAGACGTTGCTGCTCTCGACGTTTTTGGTTCTCAATATCGGTTTCAAATTCCAGTTGTTTTTGACGTTGCTCAAACGCGATCTGTTCAGACTGGGTTCTATCGTTGGATTCTCTCCAGCGAGCCTGCTGATTTTCATGCTTGGCAATTTCGGCATCCAGTTCCTGTGCTTTTATTTTTGCCTGATGAGCCATTAATTCCAAATGGGTTTGTTGTTCTGCCAACCTCAAACGAGCTTCGAGTTTTTGCTGCTCTTGAAGATCAGCTTCCTTTGTAATTTCTTTCAGAGTCTTTTCATGATTAACCTGCTCGGTATGAATCCGTTGTTCAACTTCAAACAGCTCTTTTAATTGCTGTTCTTTTTCTTCAAGCAACTGTTTTTTATTTAAAGCTTCGTTGGTTTGTTTTAAACGTTCAAGTTCGGCATCACGATTTAATAGCTCAAACCGGCTTTGTTTATGAGTCAGATTTATCTCTTCAAGCTCTTGATCCTGTCCATATAATTCTTCTCTTTTAGCCTTATTAATCTCAAAGTTTTTTTTAAGGACACACAAATACACATTTTCCTTGGGCAACTCGACGTCTGGAAAATCTTCAAAACAAGGTTTTATTGTACATAAAGTTTGTGACTGAATATTTTGCAATATCAACATCTCACTAACGGCCAAGGAAATATTGCGTTCAATCTCTGTCACGCCCTTTTGAACCCAGGCGCCATCCGATAAATCAAGCAAATTTTTATCGACTAGATTGATAAGTAAATCTTCATAAACAGTTTTAATATGCTCATTAATGTCTTGCAAAACATCCATATTATTCAGCGCATATTTTAAGGTCGCCTGAAACCGGATGTTTAATTCCACTGCCATTGTGCAAAAACCATCATAAAGAGTCAGTTCACGAGTGACGAGAATATTTTCCACTGGTAATGGATAAATACGATGATAAAAGCGCTTTACAAAGCCTTCCGGACGTATAAAAAGCCTCCAATATAGGCCAATTTTGGTATGAACCAAATGACGATCTGCATCAAAAACCGGCTCCCAAACCTCTGTAAGCACCTGATCATCTTTAGCCAAACTGCTTTCGAACAGCCATTTTTCTATTTCTGTTCTGGAATTACTCATCAGCATCACCCTGTCTTGCAAAATCCGCTTCAGCTTTTAATTGATTAATCTTGTCGGCCATTTTCTCGGCAATCAAAGGATAAAGATTAGGCGCAAACTCGACGGTTCTGTTGTCAATTTTTCTTAAGAAACCACGGCTTAACAATAAACCTACAGCAAACATTCTCGACCAGTCATTGTAACGCTTGGCCCGCTCCAGTTCGGTTTTTTCAATAACCATTTCCAGTTCGTCATTTGCATTAATCCTGAACTCGGTAAACTGCCTTAAACATTCAAAAACAAGATTTTCTTCATCGGCTGTCAAGGGGCCGGGAGCTGTGAACTCAAGGCGGTATGACAATAAAACGGTAAAAAAATCAACCATCGCCGCACAGGCAAAAGCAAAAAGCGAAAAATCCGACCACATCGCCGCAGAAGGTTGCACATCTGCTATAAATTGTTTAAAGGTCATCAATAACGGTGCTTGTGGTAGCGATTGACCGATAGTACCGGACAGTAAATTAATTTTCAGCTGAACATTCTGGAAGTTCTCCAGCATTACAGAATAAGCCGCTTCAATATTAACTGCTACATCCAGGTCATTAATACTGATCTGCAGTTTTTGAATATTCTGATCAAGTTCAGAAAAATCATGATCGAACTGAAGCTGTTGCTGCTTTTTCTCCAGATAAATCTGGTTATAGTGTTTCCAGAATGGCCCTTCACCTACTTGATGTTTATAACCTTCAACTATTTGCGAGTGAGTTCCAAAATAGGCTTGCGATACATCAAGCGAAGCTTTCTCGATATCAGTATGCTCTTGTTTCAATACTTCACTTTTTATAATCAAAACACGATCTACATACGTTTTTACATCCGAACGGATTTGGTTCAAACGATTAATGTGTAGCGTATCCTGCTCTGAGATTTCATAAAACTTAAAATAGGAAAACGAAACTGACGCTGCCAAAGCAATTAAAAGCGAGCAAACCACGGAAAAATAACGGATACGATTAGCCTGCCAATGCATGCCGGCAATTTCAAGCGAACAAATGACAATAATAGACTGGATGGCTGTGGTAATGACCAAGGCAATCCACGGAGTAATAAAATGCGACAAACCATAATAAGTAGTAAAGCCGGAAGCGACACTCAACATTAAAACAATTGGTATCGTCCATATCCTCAGCATGCCGACAAACAAGGTCTGGATACTATTAATCAAATAGCCCACACCTGAAGATTTTATTCTTGGGGATTCAGAAGTTTTCATTTTAGGAAATGATTTTTAGACCTATGAGGATTAGTTGACGGAATATTTTGTCATCCAGATTCTGTATTCAACAATAAAACAAGAAGTTCATGTAGATTAGCTATTGCTTTTAAACATGAACTTAGTGCCTTCTTGGTAATAATTTCTTATATCAATAAATAATCTTTCTGTCTTTCAGAGTATTGTAAATATCATCCATTGCTTGCGCATCGCAGTCAAAAATAATGTCTGCCAAAACATCGCTATAATTAACACATAAACAAATCAAACCTGCATTTTTAACGGCGACTATCAACGAGGTGTTTTGCGTTTCCAGTACCGTTGAAGCATGCCCGTTATCAAACAATTTTCGTTCCAGTTGATAGGCAACATCTTTAGCGGTTGAACCGTTCAGGGCAATGGCTGTTGCTGTTTGACTAAATCGTACCGCGCGTTCTTCGGCGCTGACCGGTTGCAGATTTTCCTGTTCAATACCGCCGGTAATCATGCCCGCACCGACAGTGCTGTTGGTTAAGCGGTCTATGATAATGAACGAACCGGTGTGTTTATGGGTTTTATAGGCATCAAACACCACGGGCGCATTGACAGACACGGTACAGGAACCGATTTCGTTCAGGTGCAATTCCGTCGCGTCATGATGCTCCAGGGTATTAACATCGATGCGATGATGAATCATGGCAATAGAACCTGACACGCTGCGGGTTGCCAGTTTGATGACGTATTGCCGACCCGGTGCCAACGCATTTTCGGCCATCCATACGATGGTGGCTTTGAATTTGTCGGAAACGGTTGCTGAAGCTAGTTCGGTGCCAATCAGCATATCGCCGCGACTGACATCGATCTCGTCTTCCAGGGTTAAGGTCACTGCCATCGGTGCAAAAGCCTGTTCGAGTTCGCCATCATAGGTCACGATCGATTTGATTTTGCTGGATTTTCCGGAAGGCAAGGCGGTGATCTGATCGCCTTTTTTAAAGATGCCGGAGGCGACGGTGCCACAAAAACCTCTAAAATCGAGATTGGGACGGTTAACGTATTGTACCGGAAAACGGGCATCGCTGAAATTGCGGTCATTGGCTATTTCTATGCTGTTTAGCGCTTCCATCAAAGGCATGCCGGTATACCAGGGCATGAAGTCGCTGGGATTAACCACGTTATCACCGTCCAGGGCTGACATGGGGATAAAGGTAATATCCTGTAAATCCAGGGAGGCGGTGAAATTTAAATAATCCTGTTTGATTTTTTTAAAGGTGGTTTCGCTGTAGTCAACCAGATCCATTTTATTAACGGCAACGATAATATGATGAATTCCCAGTAACGAGGCGATAAAGCTGTGCCGTTTGGTTTGGGTTTGCACGCCGTAACGGGCGTCGATCAGGATAATTGCCAAATCGCAGGTGGACGCACCGGTCGCCATGTTGCGGGTGTATTGCTCGTGCCCCGGGGTATCGGCAATGATGAACTTACGTGTTGCGGTTGAAAAATAGCGATACGCGACGTCGATGGTAATGCCCTGTTCGCGTTCGGCTTGCAGGCCATCGACCAGCAACGCCAGATCGATTTTACCGGCACCGGTA
>CAILCX010000026.1 GCA_903832775.1 uncultured Methylobacter sp.
CAAGCCTGTCGTCATTTTTGTATAAACAACGCTGGGAGAAATCCAATACATACGGGCCAAAAGAAAACAACAAAACAGTATGATCGGGCGAACTGGCCTGCACCCGGGGGCGGCGACGTAAAACAGCCTGAATACGCGCCAACAAAACATCGGCATTAAAAGGTTTAGCCAGATAATCGTCAGCGCCACTCAGCAAGCCGGCAATCGAATCATTTTCACTGCCGTTAGCGGTTAACATGATGATGAGCGGACAATTTTCCTCCGCATGTAATCGACTGCAAACTGACAAGCCATCTTCACCCGGCATCATCCAATCCAGTATGATCAAATCATAAAAAGAGCGCTTTAAATTTTGTGTCATCTGTTCCGCATCAGCCACACACTCAACTTCAAACCCTTTCTCGATTAAGAAATATCTTAAAAGTGTCCGTAAACGCGGATCGTCGTCAACAATTAAAATTTTGCCAGAAAGTGTCATCTGATCTGATAGGGCCGAATGGAAATAATTCACCAACCTTACCAATATTTATCGAACTATCCTAATTAATTACAACAGAGAATTATATCTACAACCCAATGAATGCAAGGACTATCGCTTTCTTGTGACATTTGGTGACAATCACAAACTGGATTAAATCCCCGTCAATGCTATTGTTTATTTACAATTTAAAAACCGCATAATTGTTTAGGTGTGGAGCTAATGAACCAAAGCGACGTGCGCAGACAAACAGATTCTGAAAAACAAAGGCAAAGACACTCACTCGGCCAACAGTAAAAACTTAAGCGCAATCTACAATAGCCTGATAAATGGAAAATTCAATACAACTATCATTACCTGCAAATCGACATATCTTGAACAAGATTTTTGCGCATACTAATTACAGCGTAAAAGTACTTAAACAATATTGGGCCTTGAGAACACTACATTGGGGTACGGCAAGTGCAATCCTGGTGGGCGTTGGGAGCTTAATTGTTGGTGAGTATGTGGCGGAATACAGTTATCGAACCGGGTTGTTGGAATTAGCTTTCCAAATAGGTGTACTGGTAAGAATGGGTTTTGTGGTAGTGCGTATTAGTTCGGCTGGTTCGGCTCTGATCTATATTTATGTTTTTTAACAGTACAGCGATGCCTAAAGAAGTTTTGTTGGAAAAACCCCCTGGCAAAAACATTGTCAATTCTTCTCCTTCATACCATCTCACACTTAGTTTTGACGGTTTTATAGCTGAAATAAACCCCACCGCAGCAGGCCTGTTCTGCGCAGAACCGATTGAATTAGTTAACCATCATATCCTGGAAATAATTTCAAACGAAGATAGACATCACTGGTATGTGTTCGGTAAGACTATGCTTAAGTCTCTTGAAAGTGAGCATAATTTAAAAATAACCCTACTACGCACCGATAATACGGTTTTTTATGCTCAACTTAACTGTTTGATCGTAAGGACTGCTGACAATAGCCGGGTAATTCAAATCTCACTGACCGATATTCAGTCCTTGTTTTGTGCGTAAAGCTCAATGCATTAGCGCGGTAGAAAGATTCGCTGATAGGCATCCAACATTATAGGGACACCGCCGATGGCGGTTAGCTGTCGCAAAACCGTAAATCACTAATCATGAAGAGTACAAGGTGGTCGGGTTGCCGAAAAGCGTGGCAGATTAATGGGACATTACATTTCAACAGTCAACTTAGAAAATATAGCACTTTTTATTTTACAGTGCCTCTTTAACGGGAAAAAGCTTGGAAGTAGTAGTCGAACGGCAGCAATGACGCTGGTTGAGCGTAACTGGCCGTTAGTGATTATTCATTTCGTGCCGGAAATAATTCCAGATAGCTGACGCTATTTTATAAGGACTTATGCGTAACGCCCATCGGATGAATTTACGAGGAAAATCGTGGTGAAAAAAATGAATTCCTTGGTCTAAGTTTAACACTTAAAGTATAGATTCAGTTCAACCGATGCGTTAGTTTTGAGGTGTTCAAGTTCGACCAAAATTATTGTTCAAATTAATCAGAATACGTAACTGGAAAGCTACTTTAAATCGGTTTGACATTTAACTTGACTAGCAGACGCCCAACTCTAAGAACCTGTTTACACAAAACGTAGTACTTCCTCATTGCATCAGTCGTTGCAAAACAATGCAGTACCAACTTGAAACCAGTTAAGAATCTAATTTTGTTCTTTACATTTGTTAAGACCTCTCGTCAAAGCGGCTACAGTTGAAATGCTTTTACCTGTATTGCTTGAATTGCAAGCGATAGTCACATCTGTATGATCTTCTAGTTCGAGATTGACAGTATCCATCCAGACAAAGCTGCCATTAGTTAATTCCACTTTGATTCGCTCTGATACCTCGTCGTTAGCCAGTATCTTCGCTGGAAGCACCGGTATTTTGTCTTTTTGCATAATGCCAATATAACGCTGATTTGCATCGTAATAATTTATTTCACCATTGATAGCCATAATGCGATCAGCTTGAATCTGAGGCGCCATGGCACTCGATATTAATACCAATATGCTTTTTAAAAAATTTATGTTCATAAAATAAACCAAAACTAAGCCCAATATATTAAACCTGAAACCAATAGTAAAAATAGCAGGCCTATTCGCCAGTTTCTTAAAACTGAGACGGCTACATTTTTAAAATATTTTGGTGCCAATGATAGCATGAGCGTGAAATAGGAAAAACCAATAACAAATAAGCCTAATAAACTAATATCATAATAAATAAACTTTAAAATAATAAGACCAAATATGATAATCAGTGAAGAAATACACATGGCTTTTTTTTCAATTACAACAACTTCGGCTTCATATTTTGCTTTATATGAGTCTGACTGTAATAATCTTATTTTATTGACTCTAGGTATTGTTTTCCACCGCCAGACTCCGACACCCAAAAGCATGATAAACTCAAAAAAAGCAGGTATCCATAAGTTTATATGTACATTAAATACGGGATCACGGGGATATTCGATTCCATAATGCAATAGGTTGTCTAGTGCCATTGCATGAAGATAAACGCCTGGCTGCATACCATGTGTCGGTGTAAATATTAAATCTTCGGCACCTAGAACAGATGCGCCAATTAAAATAACCCGACCCTCAATTAATTCACGCAACGACTTTTGAAAATGGTGGGTATTTGGATCAATCAATATGCTGGCATGAACAGTATCGACAGGTGGACAATAGCTTGGTTCATAATTTTGTGTAGCCACAACACTTTTTAACTTTTGCCTGAATAAAACCAGAGTTTTCCGCCAGAAAGGTTTGTTCGAGCTATGACAGCCGGTATTTTCATTATTATCTGAGGTATGAATTAGATATCGCGTATCGCGATCGGGCCATTGAATAGCCAACGCATCTTTATCCAAACTCGATTGTCGGTTGCTGATATTACAATTTGGAGCACAAACTGATTGGTAGAGTGCAAATGCCGCCGTAGGATATTCAGTTCCGGCGACATTCATTGTTAATGGATAATGACTTGAAGAATTATCCCAACCCACTAAAGTCGGCACTGTTATTTGGTTAAATTTTTCTAGTGGTAACCGGATGTGTTGATGTGCATTATGTTGAATATCAAATACAGTCGTTTCCAATGCAGCAAGAAATATAGGTACTTCAGCCCCTTCTTTTCCAGCATGTTTGGCATTTTCAACAAATCCTTCACTAAGATAAGATAACTCAGTATTGTTTTCACGTTGTTTTAAGTAAGCTAGGTCAATAAAGATAGCTTTAGGCTTGTATTTTAGAATTCTATTAAAAATGGCTGCCTGTGTTTTATATGGCAAAGGCCAATCCACATATTCTTGCCCTAGAAACTTAATACTTTCAATGTCATCCAGAAATATTTCATCCATATAAACAACAGTAATATTGTCCCTTGCTCCTTGACCATAGTCTGAGGATCCCAGATACGTAACATCGCGTTCAAATGAGTTACCGATATAACTATATGCAAAAATAAAAGAAAATATTGCAATGATAATCGGATAATAGACATGCTCTATTTCGAGACTTGTCCGTTTGTCTTTATTCTTTTCCATACAAATAGAGTCTTAATATTTTGGGTTTTATACAAGTTAATAGGTCATTAGTTTTTAGATTTACACCAAAGGATATTTCCGAAATTAGTGCAAAGGATTACATCGCTTTTTAAAAATTACGGCTAGCTACTTCTGGTCGATGGCATTAAAAAAATGACCCAATGTGGGGCTATATTCGTTGGCATAACTTGATGCAAACTAGATTCAAAATCTTTGCTTAGCAAACTGGCGTTCATGTACAAGACTCACCAGATGCGAGAGAACTCTCTTAGCCGGGGTGCCGGAGAATAGGAGGATGATTTGTATGTCAAGCCCCTAAGCCTGGAATAAAGAAAAAGGTTGGTTCAAAAATATTCCCCATAATTCGCCCCAAAAAAAACAGTTTTCCCTGATATTTCATGCAGTCACCGGTGTTGTAATAACAGTCAACATTTTCTTCAGTATGAAACTTCTTACCTATAATAGATATATATCAAAGTCAGTATATCCTAATTCTTTGGCCGCATTTTCGAGGTTTAAGAATTTTTGGGTGTTAATCAACAAAAAGTTTTAAAGTTCCACAGAAATTTGCTGAATACCTTTTCTAGTGAGGCCTTAATCTTGCTTTTTGGGTTATCAAAGCAGCCCTTTCTGGACAGTGAAATTTTAGGTGTTGTGAATGCTTAACCAAATGACAAAAAAGTCCCATGTCGAAAGAGATCAACCAAAAAGCGGCATCGGCTCTGAAATTGTTGATGTTCACGGGATTGAGAAAACGTGAGGTGCTGAATTGTCGTTGGGAGTATGTTGATCTTGATGAGGGTCGCATTTTCTTACCCATCACCAAGTCTAAGCCCAGAATGGTGGCTCTCAACACTGTTGCAATTAACATATTGATGGACATTCCGCGTACTGCCAACTCTCCCTGGGTATTTCCTGGACTGGATCCAAGCAAACCGGTCAACAACATCAATAAGGCGTGGAAAAGAGTGTTGAAAGCAGCTAAGATAGAAGACAGTCGCATTCACGACCTTAGGCATCAATTCGCCACTTCAGCAGCGAGTGCCGGGGTGAGTATGCCAAATCTGATGGGATTGCTGGGGCATTCAAATGTAAAAACGTCAATGAGGTATGCTCATCATAGTGATCACGCCATACGTGCCGCGTCTGAGCAAGCCGCAACAAAACTACTGGAAAAATAGGCTAAGCATAAAAACCGGGGGCTTTTAACCAAATAACGCCGGTCCTTCTCCGGACTTGTTGTCAAAAACAAAACTTATGAGGAGCTTGGAACAGATTTAAACAAGGGTTAACTTTGATGAAAATTGGAAGGATTTTACTGAGGAAATACTGAATATAACGAATCAAGAGTTGCTAACTGCTTGATTTAATGGGGTGAACGACGGGGCTCGAACCCGCGACAACCGGAATCACAATCCCATTTACAATAAGCAACACTATATAAATCAATTAGTTATTCGTTTGCCACAATTAATAACCAATGTAAATAAGTCTAATAAATCCTTGATGATATTACACACAGTTGCAAAATCGTTGCACAATTTAAAAAATAATACCCCACCATTTACGAAAATTGAGTCTCTATTTAGTTTGTGCCTATTGAGATTTGACCATCCGTACCGGTTAAAATATGATTATAACTAAAGTTTCGTAGTTCATTTTCGACATTCTATAGCATATCCTATTGTTTTTACAGTAAAAATATTATGTATTTAAAGTGTAAAGTTGAATGATTGCTTTCCAAATTCAACAATAAATACAGTAGGTTAGATCCTCGCTAAAAAAGTTTTTCTTCTATATAAATCAATTGTTTATAAAGAGATATTTGCGTATCAAGGCATGTGACTTTTCAGAAAAAATAAGGTTTTATTTATGTATAACAGTCACTTACTAAAAAATATGAACTCCGAAACTTTAGTTATAAAATTCAATTTAAATGTCTGGCTAATCAACGGAATAACCAAAAATCACATTGGTCAATCGAATTCCGGTAACAATGACTCAAAATTGTCAAATTTCAATCGGCGTCAACAACCTTTTCCACCGGTAAATGACATCTATATAGGCTTTGCATTTTTATATCCAATTTGATATATTTAGGCCATGAAGAAAATACAATTTCTTGGCGACTCCCTCAGGAGCTTAAGGGAGTTTCCCGAAGATGCTAAGCACGATGTAGGCTACCAACTTGATAAAGTACAGCGAGGAGAGCAACCCGATGATTTTAAGCCGATGCCTTCCATTGGAAAAGGTGTTGAAGAAATCCGGGTACGGGACGATTCTGGTATTTATCGAGTAATCTACACTGCCAGACTGGCCGATACGGTCTACGTGTTGCATGCTTTTCAGAAAAAAACACAGACCACAGCTAAACGCGACATCGTGCTTGCCAGTAAGAGATACGCTGAACTAATTATAGGGGCTTAAGATCATGACCAATACCGAAACTTTTAACAGCGTGTGGGACGCGATTGCCGACACGCCAGAACAAGCTGCCAATCTTCAGGCACGAGCCGAACTGATGCTACAAATCACAGCCATCATAAAGGCGAATGATTGGAAGCAAGCTGATGCAGCAACTCATTGCGGAGTCACCCAACCTCGCATCAATGACCTGTTACGTGGCCGCGTGTCACGGTTTTCGTTGGATGCTCTGGTAAATATAGCCGCAGCCTTAGGTCAACGCGTGCATGTGGAGTTGAAAGCGGCTTAATCAATCAAACCTAGTTTGATCGTTTTCAATCAACATCCAACATCAGCCAAAGTAGGGTTAAATGCAATGGGTAGAAATAATAAAATAGCCACTGATAACGGGGCACTGGAATATTGACGGCGGTGCTAACGATCAAAAAGGGTAGGGCAGTGAAAGCCCAATAATTACCGTTAATAATGCGCAGTAATAGTAATGCGACCACTGCTATTATCGACCACTGCTATTATCGACCACTGCTATTATTAAGGGTGCGAGTTGCGGTGTTTTGCAGTACCACCAAAGTGCAATTCCAAATGCTAAAGCAGGCCACCAGAATTCTACCGATGAACCAACGACAATAAATACAGCAAAAGCGATGAGGTAGCCACTGATTGTCTTTCCCTCGAGAAAGTAAATAATGGCAGTCAATGACAATAAAGCAAACAGAATATTTAACGGCCACCATCCTGCTAACAAACCACCTAAGGCGATGAAGGGCGGTGTTGCCAGGAGACCAAAGATTGCCAGGCGATTCATAGTCCGGCGATGGACTCCGCGTATATAGGCATCTGGCCGGGCCAAATTATAAACCAGCACAAAAATGAACAGTGGCATGGCGATGCGACCGGCATTAAATAACGTGTGCGCTGCATCGTGTAGTAGGTATTTATTGGTATGATCTGCGACCATGAGCAGCAGAGCCAGCCATTTTAGGGCTTCAAGGGTGCCATCCGCTACCACTACGCGTGGGTATTTCATGGTTATCTTTACTGACTGCTAACGATGATACTACGTGGAACATAGGCTGTTTTAATAGCCTGGACTACCTGGGTTGCCTGGCTGGCTTGTTGAGTCGCGTGCTCTGTTGTGTAGGCCTTGATTTGTGCATTATGGGCTGGCATAAATTTATTTAACCAATCAGCCCAGCGATTAGCTTTTACCATCAGATCATTACGGTATAGCGTATTGTAATAAGGCGTCCGGGAATGATAATTTGCCGCTCGAGTCCAAATATCCCCTGGATCTTTGCTTAAATGCCCATGAATGCGCCATGCGGCTAGATCATAGGCATAGCAACCGCCACTGGCGACATCCTCAGCTGAAATGCCGTACCTTCCGAGTGTTTTGAGGTAAGCGGTATTAAATTGCAGGGTGCCAACGTCGTGGGTACCGTTGGTATTTTTCACCCAAACACCGGGCTTGCCATTTTCCTTTTCGGCGATTGCCAGCAGAATGTTCGCTGGAATAGCGTATTTTTCAGCCGCTGTGATCGAACAAACTATCCGCTCATGTTGCTGGTGTGAGGGTGGTAAATCAGGTATTGTCGGCATGTCGCCTCCTTATTTCCAAGTTCGATAAACTATGGGTTTACTGAATTGACCGATTTTTTGATAGGGTTTTCTAGCCAGTTTTGTTGTTTTTTTGTTTCCGTTAGCCATCACGAAATGCGGCGATTTCATCCGCTCTTGAATCTCCGGCACTGCTTGTTACACCCGAGAGACTATTGTTATCGAAGGTTTGGCTTGTGACTTCGTTGTTATGCGCTGGCGTGTCTGAGTACTGATTGATGGCTGAGGCAACCTGCCCACCCAAGGTTTGATCTATCCGTGATTGTATTTTCTCGCCCATGACCTGTTTGATTCCTGATGCCAAGTGTGCGGCAGTGCCGCTGGATTGTCTGCCCTGGCTTGTCGAAGCAGATAAGTTACTGAATAAGTTAGCACTCGTTAAACTATCACCCATTGCTGCTGCAAGTGGACTTGATAATGACGATGAGGCGCTAGCGCTAGTGTTATCGGGTGTGCTGCCGCTGACTATACCGCCCATCCTCGAAACCAGATCAGAGGCGCTAGATGAGTTTTGTGATGCCAGTTTCGCGGCGGCCATTACCGCTTGAGCGCCACCCGCAAAATTTGCGGCACCGGCGACTGCCGTACTGCCAGCCATTGCAGCGGCTGCCCCTGCTACCCCGGCAGCCGCTATAGCTGAACCCGCACCGAATCCGTTGCCTAGTGAATGAGTCCCGCCACCTTGGGCAATATGTCCAATCATCGGTGGGATTTTGTTAACGAGCACCAGAAGAACAATGGCAGCGACCAACATTGCAGCCATATCATTGAGATTTATGTTGGCCTCCATCTGAGCGTAATAGATATTGATAAACTGTTGGCCAATGCCCACCAGTAGAATCATGGTCATCAGTTGGACGCTAATATTGAGGACAGTCTTAAAGTAGGTAATTGCGATATCCGAAGTCCATCGGCTACCGCCAAAACCTAGATAAAAAACTCCCGTATACGCGAGTATCCATCCAGTTACCAGCAGAATGAGCATGTTTGCTGCGATCAAGGCAAGAATGGTGATGACGATAGTGGCCATAATGATTCCAGCGGTACTCATAATTGGACTGGCGATTGACGACTGTTGGACAACTGTATTAAATATTTTAAAGCCAACATCGACAATACTCGACGGCGTGGTTCCACTGACTCCGGATGCCGTACCTCCGAGCGTCTGCATTGAGTCAATTATGTCTATTGCCATTGTCGGGCCGTTGGTAAGTAGCCACCAAAAAAATCCAGTGAAGACAATAAAGCGGATAAATTCTCCATAAAATTCTGTAATGTCGGCTTTACGAAATAACAACATGCCGTGTGTCCATACCATGGAGATCAATGCGAGCGTCCAGAATAACCAAGATGCTCTGGCCGTTAAAGTGGCTGCCCAGGCAGTGGCGGCAGCTTTATATTTATTTTCTACATCATCAAAGATGTTTTGCCCATTGATTGCCGCAATTGCTTCTGGCGTTTGTATAATCAGGAAAATCACAAAGATTATGTATGTTTTTTTCATGGTTACTTCTGCTCGGTTATCTAATAGTCCAGGGTTTATGTTCTGTTGGCTGAAGTGTGTTGCGCCGCATACAGTTATCAGCCAGTGTTTGTTGAATGTACTTATCTGTAATAGATTTCATATATTCAAACTTGCAATTCGCATCATTGACCTCTGGTACTTGCTTCGGTTGGGCGTTGACCAGACTCTCCGTTGGTTTCGTCGTTTCCTGGGGCTCCTGGGTGCAAGCGGTTAGAAGCGTAAAAAGGACAATTTTTATTATAAATGTGTAATTCATCAGTATATCCTCTAGCGAAGTGTCCAATTATTATGAGTAACGGGTTGTAAGGTATCCTTGCGCCAACTTTGGTCAGCGGCATTTTGTTGTGCCTCACGATCTGCGATGACCTGATTACGGGTGGCTTCTGCCGTTTGTTGGGCCATCAGTAGTGCCCTTAACTGCAAAAGCTGATTCGCTTGATTGCTGGCAAGCTGGTTGGCATAACCAATGGCTTGCATCTGTCCAGTCGCGGTTTGTGCATTTGCTTGCAGCGTTTGAAGCGTCGCTGCGTCGTTTTGCAGCGCGGTTTGTTGACTATCGATGGCTTGTATTTCTGCGGCATTGGCTTTTTGCTGCGCTTGTGATCCCAGTTTAAGGGTATTGTTCAGATTGGCTAAGGCGTCGGGCGTACAGGCCATGCTATTGAAACAGGCAGAATTCGCATATTGGTTTTGATTTTGGTAGCTGTCCACGTAATTGGCTAGCGAACCAAATTGGCTCTGGAAGCCAGACAAGGTATTGAGGGTGTTGGTCAAGCCGGAGATGGTTTGCGATGCGTTCGCCCAGGTGTAGGAGCTTGGCGCAGCGGTATTCTGCATCATATTTGAGTATTGCTGCAATTGCGTAGAGTACTGCTCAAGCTGGGTAGCGTATTGCTGAACCTGGTTAAGGGTTTGCTCTATTTCTTCAGTTGCCGACAACACGTTCTGGGTTAGATTACTGCCATCAATCACAGGGATTCCGGCACAGGATAGCGTCGGTGTCGTTATGCTGACTATGATAGCAATAACCGCTTTTGAAACTGAAACTTTTAGCGTTTTCATGGTCTTCTCCTCTAATAATCAAATGCTTCGTAAGGTTTACTGAGCGCTAAATCTTTGGTCACCAGGATGTTAAACCGATAACCCGGTCTAATTTCCAGGGTGGGGGCAATATTCATATTTTTGCTAATCATTTGTACCGTCGCTTGCCCGAGTTGTTGGCCTAAGGCACTGCTCAAGGTGCTTTGTGCATTGGGCGCATAAAGACTGCCGGTATTTTGGTTTTGTTGGCTATAGGCAACGCCTGCGGTGATCGCCGACATTAACAACGCAGAACCAAAGATGCGTGCATAGTGATTGTCTACCTGGTCTTTGAAACCTGCGAAGCCTGCACCGTCGGCACCTGGCATAGCGCCGATATCCATGGCTTTGCCATCGGGGAAGATAATGCGTTGCCACGCAACCAAGACTCGCGCTTGTCCGTAAGCAACTTCACTGGAATAAGTACCGACCAGGCGGCAGCCTTGGGGAAACAACTTATAGTTACCCGTCGCGGTATCGAAAACATCCTGGGACGTTTGCGCCATAATCTGGCCAGGCAATTGTGAATTGACTCCTGATATCAGCGTACCCGGTATGACAAAGCCGGCTCTTAATTCATACGGTGAATGGGGCGGTTCTGGTTTCGAGTCCAAGCGCCAGCGATCGCCTTGTCCGGTGTTTGCAAACTGGTTGATGTTATTTTTGTTGTCAGTGGATGCCCCTGTGTTCAATAGCTGGGGTGTTTGTTCTGCACTGCCGCCGCCATTAATAATGCCGGCGTCTTTCAGTTGCGCGAGCCGTTTTTTATAGGCGGTGATCGGATCGGTTTCGGGCTTCGGGTTCGCTGCAAGCTGTGGTGCCCACTGCGCTTGTTGTGCCGAGGAGGCAACGGGTGCTGAACCTGGACTCCGCGGCGCTGCGACACTGACCGCGGTTTTCGCTTTAACCGCTTCTTCAAACTGTTGCAACTTAACTTGCCGGATACGCGCCGTTAACTCGTCTTCGGCTTTGGGCGGCTGGCGGGGTGGGAGTGGCGGTGCATCAAAGTTGGTTGGTCTTGCCACGGTCAACGCCGGTACTTCTGAACTCATCGGTAGCGGGGGACTGTCCAAAGGCTGAGTTGCCATCGGTATAATACCGCTCAGGTAGTTCCCGGCTATTTCATGGGCGGCTCTACTGGTATTGATGCCGTTGTCTCGCTCCGCTTTGTCAGCGGCTCTGTTCTGTTTAGCCGCTCGATCTACTGCGACCAATACCATGATGACCAGGAAGGCGAGCGTTGCACCGCCGACCAGAAACAGGGGGAGGTTGTTGACTCGCCTGACACCGCTGCTTTCTGAGGCTACGCCAGGTGACTGTGCCGGCGACAGGGCGTCTTCGTTTTCAAGGGCTTGCTGTTGCATGTGTTACTCCATTTTTGCCCAGGCACCGGCGGGAATAGCCGTGTTATTGGCGGCCGTGTAGGCGCGGGTCAGGATGGTTTTGCCAATTTTCAACTGCACGCGATACAGGCCTGCGAACACCCTGGATGTGGGTTTGTCGACCGTGTACAGGGTGCTCAATCCTTCCGCTGCTTGTCTTGAGGGTGTGAGGTTGGAGGTTTGCACGCCATAGCCTTTTTCACGCATCTTCAACACCAGTGAGGTGCCGAAATTATCCGTTTTGGGCACCGCTTGAGCGAGGTTGAAGGTGGTGTGTGCGGGCGGATACAGAATTTGCAAGTGTTTGATGGCATCGGCCGCCAGACTATTACCGAGTTCAACGGAAAGCGGTGTTGAAAAATGCTCGTTACGCAGCGTCGCGCAGCCTGATAGGCTACTTAGCAACAAAAAGGCGACTAATAAACGGTTCATTTTTTCAGCCTTTTTATCGCCACGGTGTCTTGATTTCCGCCCACGCCCGCGATAAGAATGGCAGAATCAAACACCGTATCGACTATATAGCGGTTGCCTTGGATGCGATAGTTCACCTGCACGGTTTCATCGTCCTCAAAAACCCCGCCGTTCTTACGAACAACGAGCAAAGTGGGCGCTTCGGTTTGCGCCATGGCCTCAGGCATTTGGATGATGGTTTTTTGCTTATCATTAAAAACCCGGGTGGGTGTCCAGGCGATAGCCCCGTTGGGTGTTATTTCATAGGAAAAATCCAGGTCGCCCAGGTATTCGCCGGTTTGTGGCAGGGTCTTATCCTGGCGTTCCTTTCGGGAGTGGTTACGGTAGAGATCCCATTTGGCTTGGTCTTCATCCGGGTAAGCAAACATCACCTGGGGCATATATTCTGTTCGGTGTGAACGTAACCTTATATGATAGGCACGGCGGTTTGTAGTGACCACTAACGAGGTTTCCAGACCGACATCCATGGGTTTGATGATAATGTGTTGTATTTCATTTGCGCCACTGCCGGTAATGGCAGGCTCAAGCGTCCACCGGGCAGTATCGCCCAGGTTGATCGAATTTACTTGTTCCCCGGCCTGCAAGGCCACATCACAGACTTGCAGCACGGCACAGACCACACTGGGTTGTTGTACCCCAAACAGGTAGGTAACCACGCCGTTTTTTCCGGGGGTCGGCGCCATGCCGATCGTATTGTGGCCTTTCCATTTATTGGCAATCGCCAGGGCCTGTTTTTCCTGTCGGGTTAACACCGGGTTCTTGTCGGAGAAATACTGTTCAGCAATATCCGGGTTAGCCGATGCCTGCGCGGTGTTGAGTAGGACTGTTACTAAGATTGCGGTTAGGTGCTTATTCATACGGGCGCCTTTAGTAATAGGTATTAGTTAGATAATTGGTTATTTGTTATTGGTTATTTGTTTAGTTATTTAGTTGCTGCCTAGACCATGAAAAATCCCGCAGGTAGATTCCCATCGGATTTTTCCGCAATTGCTCTTCTGTGGTGCTTGCTGTGGGTGCAGCGATGAAAATAGTTAGCATGGCACGCATCGGCACCGGTCGGCCTTTCATAACCCCTTGGCGATCCCGTGTCGTTTCCAGCCAGTCGACTTGCCAGGTTTCCGGGGTCAGTGCCATGGCCGAGCTGATTTCAGTACTAACCATTTCCAGGGTGGCGCGTTTGAACGGACTGGCTTCTTCGGTACCATTGTAAAATTCGGTCATTTTTTGGGTGGCGGGCGCATTAGCCGGTAACATCGCGTAGACGTCAAAGACCGCCTTGCGTTGCAATACCACATCGGGTGTCACCAGGCGTGCATTGGCTATGCAGGCGGAGAGCGCAGCGGCTATCACCCGCTGATCTGCGGGCGCGGCTTTATCGGCGACAGAGACCGCGGCGGCTTGCCCCAACTTATCGATTTGTATTACATACGGTATAAACTTTGATTGCTGGCCGATATGGATGATGCCGGCCACCCCGACCAGCGCCACCAGTAACGACAGGATGCCCATGATTTGCCAGGCTTGCCGAGACGATATCAGCGTTTGCATGTGATCGTTCCAGGTGCGACGTGCCGATAAATACGGATTGTCATTTTCACCCAGGCGACGGCCGCCCCGCAGGTTTTCGTGGTTATGCCGTGGATCAGTGCGGGCTGTTTTGGATTTCTTAAATAGCATGGCTTTATACCTGGTAATCTTCAAGGCGTAAGTTTTTTAGCGCGAGCCACTCTCTCACCCAGCTATTTCCGTAAACTGACTCCAGCTGCCGGATGAGCGCCAAAGAGTCTTTGTCGGAGACCCCGACAAAAGCCATGGTCAGTGGGCCAATGGCCAGATCAAAAAGCCGGCGGCCAACTTCAGACACCGCGTAGTAGTGACGTTTGGGAATGGCGGTGGCGAGCATGTCGAGTTGCCGGGTGTTAAGCCCCATCCGCTTATAGAGGGTGGCGGTGTCCTCATCCCGGGCGTAAACATTGGGCAACAATAACTTGGTGGCGGTGGATTCAATAATGACATCAAAGATCCCGGAGTTTGCCGCGTCAGTCAGGCTTTGTGTTGCCATCAGCACAAAGCAATTGGCCCGACGTAACACTTTCAGCCATTCACGGATTTTCTCGCGGAACACCGGATGGCCGAGCATCAGCCAGGCCTCATCTAAAATAATGGCCGCCGGTTGACCGTGCAAGGACCGCTCAATGCGCCGGAATAAATACAGCAAGACCGGCAATGCATAACGATCCCCCAGGTTCATCAACGCCTCAATTTCGAACACGGTAAAATCCGATAAACTTAAACCGTCGGTTTTAGCATCCAGGAGATGGCCCATGGCACCATCGACCGTGTAATTTTTGAGAGTTTCACGAATCTGTTCATCTTGAACGGTGACTGAAAACTCGGACAGCGTGTAAGCCTGGTTGTTTTCCATATTAACAATGGCACTGGCGATGTCATTGCGTTGAGCGGCGGTGGTGACCAGACCGTTTAAAGCCAGCAGGGTATTAATCCATTCCATCGCCCAGGCTCGATCGGCGCGGCTATCGAGAAATTGCAGCGGACAAAAGGCCAGCGTGTCATCGTCGCCGGCAACGGTGAAGTGTTGACCGCTGACGCCCCCGGTACTAGCTCTGATGGCAGCGGTGAGCGGGTATAACGACAAACCTTTATCAAAGGCATAAACGGTCATGTTGGGATAGCGCCGTAATTGCGCGGCGATCAGCGCCAGTAAGGTCGATTTACCGGAACCCGTGCGACCAAACACCACGGAATGGCCCAGATCGTTAACGTGAAGATTTAAGCGGAAGGTCGTTGATCCCTGCGTCACACAGTGCATCAGGGCCGGCGCTAAAGGCGGGTACATCGGACAAGGCGCGTTGACGCATCCGGTCCAGATAGTGCTGGTCGGTACCAGATCGGCAAGATTCAGGGTGTTAATCAGGGGCCGCCACACGTTTTCAACCCCATGCCCGGGCAGGCTACCTAAATAGGCATCCAGGGTATTGATGGTTTCAATACGGGCCGTAAACCCGCTGGCGTTGATCGTTTTCTCTATGCGCCGGGCACCGTCCTGAACGACTTTCCTGTCCTCGTGCATGAGGATAACCACGCTGGTGTAATAGCCTTGTGCAACCACGCCGCTATTAACTTCGGCCAGGGCCGCTTCGGCATCGTGAACCATGGCTAAGGCATCCTGGTCTATCGGTCCCGCATGGGTGTTAAACACCTGGTCAAAAAAGCCCCGCACCTTTTGTTTCCATTTTTTTCTGAACAGTTCCAGGTGCTTTAAGGCTTCATGGGGCTCCATAAAGATGAAGCGTGAGGACCAGCGGTATTCAATGGGTAATTCACCCAATGCGGTTAACATGCCGGGTGTTGATTCCAAGGGGAAGCCACCGAGCGCGACGACCTGAATATAGTGACGGCCTATTTTGGGGATGATCCCGGTCCACAGTTCCTGATTACCGATCAGGCAGTCTAAATACATGGGGTTGGTGGGTAACTGGATGGGCTGATTGATGCCGGTAATGCAGTAGTGTAGCCAGCGCAACAAGTCATCATGGGTCACGGTTGTACCGTCTTCCGTGACTATTTTATGGCCTTTAAGGCGGCTTAATGTCAGGGCGGAGGACAGGCGGGTTTCGATGTTGTGACATTCACGGGTGAAATGACCCAGAAGATCCCGGGTGTGGCTCTTGTCAGTGGGGGACTCGGTATCGTCCTCGAACATCAGTTCAATAAATTTGCGCTGGTTTAACAAAGGCGGCAGATAAGTCACGGTCAACACGAAATAGCCTTCGTACATCGTGCCCAGTTCTTCAAATAGCCGTCGTCGCTCTTCGTCTATCGCCGCGGTAATAGCGTCGGGGAAGGCCGATAAGCCGCGTTCAGCGTAAACCGGCGCCGGTCTTCGTACCGCATCAATATGGATCATCCAGCCATTGCCAAGGATGGATAAGGCCTGGTTGATGCGTGCCGAAATCGCCTCGCGCTCTTGCTCGGTGCTGCTGTCCTTGTCGTCGCCGGTATAGAGCCAGGCGGCCATGAATGAACCGTCTTTGCCAACGATAATGCCATCCTCAACCTCGGCCGCATAATTGAGTAAGTCAGCAACGCTGGCTGCTGTTGAGCGATGTTTACTTAACTTTTGGACTTGAGTCGCCTTGGCAGTGAGCGAGCCCAGCATGACAAGCAGCGCAATGCCACACCCAGCAATAATCAAGGTCAGTGCTTCGATCATCGGTATTGTTTCCCCTGGCTGCTCGGATTTATTCTGAACGGCGAACTGTGTGCCGGGTAATAGCGCTGATAACGACGATGCCGAAGATAAACAAAGCGCATTTGGGGATCGGCCTTGGCCATCAGTCTGAGCAGGTACAGCGAACACAACCACAGGAGCATGCCATAAACCGATGCTCTGAGTTCCTGGGCGCTAAACACCAATGCAAAAGCGATGAGCCCGGTGAACATCACTAACTCCCGATCCCCGCCCATAAACAGATGGGTTCTATTGCCCGCCCGCCGAATAGGGATCGCACGCAGCGCCATTAGCTGTTGCCTCCTACGCTATTGTCGACGACCGCCTGTGCTTGATTGACTTTAGTCGACGCAGTAATGACCGCACCCCGGGCAAATAAGGTTGACATGATATTTTGTGCGCCGACCAGCAAGGCCATGACCAGGACAATAAAGATTAAGGTTCTGAAAAAGCCATTCAGATCGCCGCCAAAAATCAGCACGCCCCCGGCCACAACAATACCGATGATAGAGAGCGTGAAGGCGACCGGACCGGTCACCGAATTTTGCAAGCTGGTGAGCCAGGTTTCGTAAGGTAAGCCACCGCCCGTCCCCACCGAGGCTTCCGCGATGTCAGGGGTGATGACGTAAAGCATTAACAGCAAGCACCACCAAGATGCTTGATCAACATTAGCTAATTTCATTGGTTAAGCTCCTACCGTTTGAGTCCTGTATTTGCCGTCCTCATAGCCGAGTATTGCAACTATTTCAGATACGCGACGACCTTCTGGGGTTCTGGCGATATGAATAACGTAGTGCACCGCTTCGCCAATCAGCGGTTCAATGTGTTTGGGCGAGTCCGGGTGCATACTGATCAATAAGGCCAGTCGATCCAGTCCGGCGCGGGCATGATTGGCATGGAGCGTTGCCGCGCCACCCTCGTGGCCTGTATTCCAGGCCATTAAAAGATCTAACGCTTCTGGTCCGCGCACTTCACCGACCAGTATCCGGTCCGGGCGCATGCGGAGGGTCGTTCTGAGCAACAGGGTCATGGTGATATCAATCGTCGTGTGATACTGAACAAAGTTTTCAGCGACACACTGAATTTCACCGGTATCTTCGATAATAACGATGCGCTCGGTGGGATCATCGTCGACCATGCGGTTGATGATGGCGTTGACCAGGGTGGTTTTGCCTGAGCCAGTACTTCCCGTTACCAGTATGTTCTGGTGATTTTTGACCGCCGCTTCAATAACGGCTAACTGTGCTTGGGTCATGATGCCCGTTGCGACGTACTGATCCAGCGTAAAGATGGCGATGGCTTTTTTTCGAATCGCAAAGGTCGGTGCTGGCACAATGGGGGGGAATTGCCCGGCAAAGCGAGAACCATCAAGGGGTAGTTCGCATTCTATGAAGGGTCTGCCCTTGGTGATTTCTTTATCGTGGAAGCCGGCGATAGTCTTAATGATCGCTTCGCTACGACTGACCGAGAGTGCGCCGATCGGGCGCATCTTTTCGCCGAGTCGTTCCTGCCAGAGTTTGCCATCGGCATTCAACATGATTTCGACGGTTCTGGGGTCGGCGAGCGCCGCCATAATGTCTGGGCCGAGATCGCGCTCCAGTTTGATTTTGGCGCGTGCTTTAACAGAGTCCATCACTTGATCGTCTTGCTGATATACGTTTGGCATTTCGATTCACCGCACGGTCAGTAGTTTGATCAACTATATACACTATATATCGATAATATTAAAGTATTTTAATCTAAATTTAATGTAACTTAAGTAAAGGTCGTTTAGGCTTACAGTAATAATTATTTTTCCACTGTTGTGTAGTTTTAAACTGAACGAAGTGGTGCTGGCAGGGTTATGCAGCGTTATTTTGATTGGTTTTCGGGTTTATTTTTTGTTAGTTGCGCCTTGGCTTCCTTTGCCCATTGTTTGGCGATGAAGGCTTGATGCGACGGCAGTATTAAAGAAACGCGCTCATGACCCTCAGCTATGCCTCTGAGTGGGCCACCCGTTAAGGCCTCTAATGATTGTCTGTCCATGTCGGTTTCTTCCAGTAGTGCGGGTAAGGGTATATCCAGGGCATCAGCTATCTGTTCCATAATGCGTAAAGACGGATTGCTTTTTCCGTTGGTTAAATCACAAATGAAGCCCATAGAGACCCCCGAAATTTTTGAGAGCTGTTCTTTTGTGATCCCTTTTTCATCAAGTATGCGGAGGATATTGGTAAAAAATATTTGGTTATACATGTGTTATTGATGGCCCGATAAATTAAGCGGCTAAATTTTTTGGTCGTATTTGACAAAACATTTTCTTTAGCTTGCTATGGCGTTGACAGCGTTCATTATTGATGTTGCGGGTAGTATAAATGATTTTTTGCCCAATTTGCAGAATGGATTTTGTGTAACATTTTATTGACTCCAGGAAGCGAATGGTCGATACTGGCCTCCATTAAATATTATCGTTATAATGATATTTAATGGAAAGCATTGCCTTAGCTTAAAGCGAAGCAAGTACCCCGTATCACCACCTTGCCAAATAAGGTGTATGCAATGACTTATGATGTCTATTGGAATAAGTAATGTGTTATTTGCCAGCATTAATCAACGCGTAATGACGGTGTGGTGTTCCCATGAACCTCAGTGAAAACGCCTTTCAAAAACGAATCACTACCTTAGGTCAGAAAGCGACTGCCCGTTTAAAAGACAACAAAGTTTATCAACTCCCCCTCTGGCCGGAGCCGGCGAGAGGGATTCCCAACCCGGTTTTACGCGGTGCCTTATTTGCCGCTGTACAAGGTAAAAACAGGGCGGTTTTTCAACGTGAGCTGTTAGCGTGTCAGAAAGGCCTGCAAATTCGTTTCACAGGTATTCAGTTAGACTAGGAGGCTGTCCGAGAATAGAAGCACCAAATTATTCTGGCTGAATTTCATGTCGTCCAATTCCCATGCAGAGCCCGGAAAATTAACAGTTAATTTTACAAATAACTAATATAAACAATGTATTATGATACAATAGCGGTAAATAACGTTACTTGTTCATGCCATGCCAATCCCTTTCAAATCAAGCCCGGTTGAATTTAATCAACATTTGCTATTTCCCAGTAATATTTTTGATCTGCTTCCAAAAGATCATGAAGGCTCTCTCTATGAGTCCTTATTTCAAATGCTTGATACCTCTGCACTTGAAAGCCAATATAAAGTTAAAGGCCAGAACGCCTATCACCCCAGGCTAATCGTTTCGATCTTGATTTACGCCTACAGCCGTGGTGTTTTCAGTTCCCGGCAGATTGAAAGACGCTGCAATGAAGATTTATCTTTCATGTTCATCGCCCAAATGAACTGCCCTAATTTTCGAGTTCTCAGTGATTTTCGAAAAGACCATGGCGGGTTTTTCCAGGATTGCTTTAAGCAAACCGTCAAACTGGCAATGGAATTGAAACTGGCTTCATTAGGGCATATTAGCCTGGATGGTTCCAAGTTTAAAGCCAGCACCTCCAAACACAAAGCCATGAGCTACGGGCGTTTAAAAGAGCGGGAGAAAGCCTTGTGCGCTGAAATTGATGAACTGATTCAGAAAGCGATTCGTTGCGACAAAGAAGAAGACAAAGCCTATAAAGAAAAAACCGGTTACGAAATCCCGGAAGATCTGAAGTTCAAAGAAGACCGGCTGGCTAAAATTAAAGCCGCCAAACAAGCGCTTGAGCAACGCGAAGAAAAAATTAATCCGGGTAAAGTGATTGATGATAAAAAGCAAATCAGCTTTGCTGATACCGAAGCCCGTATCATGGGAAAGAATGGCGGCTTTGACTATGCTTATAACGCCCAGATAAGTGTCGATGCCGATTTGCAAATCATTGTCGGCATGCATATCAGCCAAAACGCCAACGACAAACAAGAAGTAGAGCCCGCCCTGCAAGCGCTGAAAGACACTACCGACAGATTGCCTGACAAAGCCAGTGTCGATAATGGCTATTGGTCGGGCGGTAATTTGCAGGCCTTCGAGCAAAATAGCATTGACGCCTATATCGCCACCGACAAAGGCGAAACAACTCACAAGATGCCTTTAGACGCTTCAGACCGGAAAGTGGTCAAGGCCGACTTCAACTATAACGAAGCCGATAATAGCTTTATCTGTCCTCATGGACAGACCTTGCCGATGATCAGCGACTCCAAAGACGGCAACCGGGTGTACCGGGGAAGCGATGACGTCTGTGAGGCTTGTCCGCTCAAAAGTCGTTGCTGTCAATCCGAGAAAGGTCATGCGCGTACGATCAGTACCGATGACAAAGAGTCGCTACGTCAAGACATGAATCGTAAAATGGAGACCGCCCCTGCCAAAGCGGTTTATAAACAACGCAAAATCATTGTGGAACCCGTGTTTGGTCAAATCAAAAATAGTGGGTTCCGAGGTTTCAGTGTTCGAGGCAAAGAAAAAGTCGTCGGTGAATTTTCAATGGTCTGTGCGGCTCACAATTTTAAAAAAATTGCAAAGGCCATTGTCGCGGGATTAATCCGTCCAAAAGTTGGGAGTTATGCTACAAGCACCGCAATATAGCGAATAAAGCGGTAGAAAAGCCGATTATAGAGGGAAAATAACAGGCAGAATTAGCTGTTTTTGAAAATTCCAAAAAATCGCGCCAGAAAAATTAAAATTTTTTTCTGACGCGAGGATACGGCTCGTCAGAATGTTCTATTCTCGGACAGCCTCCTAGTCAGACCTTGATGTGTGGGAGCAGGCTTTACATTTAGCCCGGCATCATCCGTTAGGCACCCGTTGCGAATTTTCGGCCTACGGATTTTTAAAGGCCTTAGGCCGAAAAACCGGCAAAAGTGAACATGAATGGTTAAAAAATTCGTTTGCGCGGCTCATGGGGTGCGGGGTTGAATTAACAAACCAACAGGAACGGAAAACGTATGGAGGTGGGTTATTAGAGTTTATGCGCGATGATGACAGTGGTCGTTATGTCGTTATTTTTAATCCAAAGATACTCACTTTCTACGAGGGCGGTTGGACCGCCATAGATTGGCAAGACCGGCAGTTATTACGAGGAAAACCTTTAGCGCTGTGGCTGCATGGTTATTTAGCCACGCATGCTAAACCGTATCCGGTAAAGATAGAAACTATCCGCTCGTTTAGCGGCAGCAGTAATAAGGAACTTAGAGGATTCAAAAGGAAGTTGATTGCCGCATTAAATGAACTTAAACACATAGAATTCATTATGGGGTTTGAGTTTGACGGGGATAATGTCATCATCAACAAACCCCCTACACCCTCGCAGCAACGCCACCTTACCAGTCAATAAACCGCCGCTGTGGCTACCCCATTCACGGGATACGAGGCACAAAATCCACAAACTCGGAATAGGGGAGTCTTATATTCACGGGATACGGGGCACAAAAGCACGGGATACGAGACACAAAAGCACGGGATACGAGGCACGCACACGGGATACGGGACACGGGTTTCACGGGATACGAGACACGCTATTGACGGGATACGAGACCCAGCATTCACGGGATACGAGGCACAAAAAAAATCCTTAAGATGGCTTGAAACCCTTGCACAGCAAGCGCTCCAGGATTTTGCGAAAATCAGCTAATCTTATTCTAATCAGTTCTTTAATCTTTCTTTAATCATAAGGCTTCCCCGTTTTACGGTTTAGCTGAAAACCAAACAGATAAAATCATATTTAAGCGACAAAAAATAGGATTATCTAAAACAGATTAACGTTACCAGGATGACAATAGCATCAAATAAATCAATAGGCAGAAAAATGAAATCAGCGAAACTTTATCAGTTTCCTCGGCACGGTCGAAGCGGATCTATTCCTATCGTGTATTATGAGGATTCTTTCAATACCCAAACGGGTGCTATAAAAACCAACACCATTGCAGGGTGGAAAAGAATTGTGCCCTGGATTATTGGGCTAGTCTGGTTGTCTTTAGCCCTGTTTTGGCCGTTGCTTAACTGGCTTGTGGCAATGGATGTGGTTTTTCAATTTTTAAGGGCGCTATATTATTCAAGCACCCCTGCCATCCACGCGACTCTGCAGGCATCACTCCATGGCGTTTTGTAACATTCTCCTGTCACTGTTTGTTTATTTGTATAGACCCAAGGCATTTTGAAATATTTAGCCGTTAAACTGATTGACTAACTATAAATGTTTAGCTAAATTAGTTTTTAACGACGGCGCCTCCATTTTTCAAAACTTGGAATTAAGTCATGGCTAATAACCCCCCATGGAGTTGTTAATGAAACGAATGACTAGAGATCAATTCATTCAAGCAACCAGTGCTTTAACGATGGGAGAAAGTACCCTGGAGATTGCAGCGGGTGTTTTAGTAGACGGAAAATCCCAATCAGACTATGCCAGAGCCAAGCAGATTACGCGGGGAGCGGTATCGCAGATTGTGAGTCGGGTGTGGAAAATTCATCTCAAGGCCAGCAACATTCCAGATAAGTTCGTGGAAGTGACGGCGGTTTTGCCAGAATACCAGGCCTTCATTGTAAAGCAGTGGGAAAAAGAAGCTCAAAGACGTGACAAATGAAAATTTGAGTTACCCTCACTATAAAATAAAAACGGAGCCGGTAAAACGTCAAAGTTGCTCCGCGTAGCATTCGATTTTGTTGAGCGTGGGTTACGAAAACCGGCACCCGCAAAGCCGTCACACAACAAGGGCTTTAGCCGATTTCAGCGATAACAACAGAGAGAGCAAATAAATGCCCAATGCCAAAACCAAGAAAATTCCGCCGTCCAGTCTTGGCGTAAGCGCCGTTAGCGACCCATCTTCTCGACTCGTCAGGTCGACCGATCCAGTCGCCACTCACAAAAAAGAACTGCTGGATGTCGATCTCAGTCTGATTGATGAAGACCCACAGCAACCAAGACGCGAAGATAATCCGGGCTTTTCAGAAGAAAAATTAAACGAATTGGCAAAATCAATTGCCCGGCGCGGGGTAAAAACTCCCATTTCGGTGCACAATCATCCAGAAAAACCAGGGCGTTTCATCATCAATCATGGGGCGCGCCGCTTTAGAGCCTCGAAAATTGCCGGTAAAAAATCCATACCCGCACATATTGATAACGATTATACAAGAACAGATCAACTCACAGAAAATTTGCTGCGTGAGGGTAATACACCGGCAGAGATTGCCATGGCTATTGGTGAATTTCTTAAAAGAGGCATGAAAAAAAAAGAAATAGCAGAAAACATCGGCAAAACCGCAGGGTATGTGACCCAATACTCCTCACTACTAAAATTGCCTAAGTCGATCGCTACGGCTTTTGGTAATAACCGAATTACTGATGTGACCATTATCTATGAGTTGGTGCAGTTACATCATGAGTATCCTGAGGAAGTCGATATCTGGGTCAATGATGAAAACCAGGAGTTCACGCGCGGCTCGATGAAGTATCTGCGTATTTATCTTGCGCATAAAAGGGAAGAAAGTGAACTGGATCCGGATAGGCCCGGGGGAGATACAGATCAATACACGGCTGGGGAAACGGAACAGGCCGAGAATGCCAGTCACACTAGCATTCAACCCGTATCTTCCTCTAATCGGTCTGACACCGAGGAGGAGAGTAGCTTAGCCGAGAAAAACAGTGATAAAAGCGCAGGACACCCATTGGCCCCGGGTAAGTTTAAAAAGGCGATTGTGAAGGTTTTACATCATCATCGGATAGCACGGTTACTGCTGGATCGAAGGCCACCCGCAGAGGGCTATGCGTGGTTAAAATATGAGGACGATGGCCACGAAGTTGAAGCGGCCTTGGGTGATGTGCAGCTGACTGCAATTTTAGAGGGTTAGCGATGAAACAACGATTAGTGGTAATGAACGGCCAGTGTGCAATGCAGCAAGAAGACCAAGGCAAGTGGCGCAATGTTAAGGTTGAAAAGGCTAGGGGGGTTAAACCCGGCATCTACAATATATTTACGGCAAACAAAGCCGATAAAACAAAAGAGCATGCAGGTGTTATCTTGTTTGCAGATAAAACGACCGTGTATCAACAAGTCGGGAAAGGGCTCTATATCACCCATGAGCGGGCAGATTTTGCAAAACTGCCCGAATCCGGAGAGATGAAGAGCATAAGTTATAGCAATGAAGGCAAAGCCATTGTTTCTGAGGCGGCACTCGGGCAAAAACAAGCACGGAAAATTTAACGATTAAGTTGCTGAATTAACCCCAGAAGGATAACAGGGTTTTATTAAGAGAGCTGACAGGTAATGAATCCGGGTATCTGTCCAGCGAATTACCGGACAGTCCTTTATCATGGGCAAATAGCTTTAACCGCTCGTCAATGCGCACTATTACAGAAGTTTTGACAGGCATTGTCAGCAGGGTAACTTATCACAACGCCGCGATGGGTTGGTCTGTACTGCGGTTCAACCCTTTCAATGCATGCATTCTTTTCAAATTCCAACCAATACTGACCATAACAACACTATTCATTTAGGAGGTCTGCCAATGCCTTACCAAAAGCCTTCGCCTGCGATTCTTCGCTAAGTCTGAATCTTCACATGCGCGGCCCTTTGTCGTGCGGGACTGCACTCGACAACGACTGTAAGGTGTTCGATTGATTAACTAATTTGGTTAATACAAGTGCATCGGGCTGCCTCTTTCCAAGTTCAACTCGTGCAACCCTTTTACTACTATTCGGTATTCTCTCGTCAAAGAAGCTGACCCTGCTTGCCCGTGCCTCGCACCTTAGGTGTATGGGGATGCCGCCGTGATAGTCAAACTGTTCAACTAAACTTAGTAGTAAGACTTTATCTAGGTCCGATGCGGCTGTGAGGTTCTCCAGTTCCTGAGTAAGGCTTTCTGTGTCTCTACAAACGGTAGTCGGATTTGACACATGCCGAGCAGATGTTTCCTTTGCGATTTGTTTTGGTCTAAACATTGGGTTAGCGTATTCAACTTCGATGGACCATTCAGTATGTGTAAATCGTTCGCCACGAATAAATGAAACGACCTCATCAAGAGCTTCTGGTATAACAGTCCGACTGCCTTTTTCGCATATTTTGACGAGTTTATTCCTCCCGTCTAAACACAAGACCCAGTAAATGCCGTTGGTGACCAGTCCGCGAACTCCTGGCTTAAGGTATTTTTCAATTTGCTCGGCAGATATTGGACGGCCAACACGCTTCGCTTCGATCATTACACTAGGCTTGTCATTTTCCAAGAGGACAATATCTACTGACTGTGAGCTGCCGTGCTCACTTGTTGCGTATTCTGATTAATTTGAACACCTATTCTGGTCGAACTTGAACACCTAAAACCTAGCGCATCGGTGGAAGTGAGTTTTTACTCTAAGTGTTCAACTTGGGTCAAGGAATTCATTTTTTTTCGCATCGATTCCCCTTTC
>CAILCX010000027.1 GCA_903832775.1 uncultured Methylobacter sp.
ACAGGTGTTGCAAGATAAAGGAATCCAAACCGGAATCCATTATCCGATTCCTGTACATCTTCTGCCAGCCTATGCTGACTTGGGCTATGTCAAAGGAGATTTCCCGCATTCAGAGCAGGCGGCTGATGAAGTGCTTTCGCTACCTATGTTTCCGGAATTAAGTCAGGCTCAGTGTGAGGAAGTTAGTAATGTGATTGTGATGCTTTCAAAGCAAAATGGATCCGACTAGGAATTTTCAGTTTAAGAAAAAACGATGATTGCGCGCTGCTATTCTGGGATATATACCCCTATAGAGTGTTCATTGATAACAATTTTTATGTCGAGAGTAAGTCATGAAACACCTTGAATCCCGTCAAGATCTAGCTCTATTTGGTGCACCGCCTGCATTTGGTGAACCTTTGCATGTCGGCCGACCAAATATGGGTAACCGGGAGTCTTTTTTGGCATATGTGAATGACATTTTTGATCAGCGCTGGTTAACCAATAATGGCCCGTTGGTGCATGAGTTTGAGCAGAAGGTAGCTGATTACCTGGGCGTTAAGCATTGTGTTGCAATGTGTAATGGAACAATTGCATTGGAAATTGCAATACGTGCGCTGGAATTAAAAGGGGAGGTAATAGTGCCGTCCTATACGTTCATCGCTACAGCCCATGCTCTCCAATGGCAAGAGATTACACCGGTGTTCGCGGATATTGATCCGATCACCCATAATCTTGATCCTGCCGCTGTGCTACGAATGATCACCCCACGCACTACTGGCATTGTTGGCGTACATTTGTGGGGTCGCAGTTCTCCAGTAGACGAATTACAGTCGATTGCCAACGAACACGGATTGAAGCTCATGTTTGATGCTGCCCATGCCTTCGGATGTTCACATCAAGGGCAAATGATCGGAAATTTTGGGGATTGTGAAATCTTCAGCTTCCATGCTACCAAGTTCTTCAATACCTTTGAGGGCGGCGCTATTGTTACTAACGATGATGACCTTGCCATAAAAATGCGGTTGATGAAAAACTTCGGGTTTTCTGGAAATGACAACGTAGTCTATCCTGGCACCAACGGAAAAATGACTGAAGTTGCTGCCGCGATGGGCTTGGTGAATCTAAATGCCCTTGACGAATTTGTTGAGGCAAACCGCTGCAACCACAAGCTCTATTCCAGTCGGTTGAATGTGATTAAGGGGTTGTCAGTGCTTTCTTACGATGAACGTGAGCTTAATAATTACCAATATGTAGTGGTTGAGGTGCTTGATAGCTTCCCTGTGAGTCGAGATGAGATAGTTCAAGCGCTTCAGGCGGAGAATGTTTTGGCACGGCGATATTTCTGGCCAGGTTGTCATAATATGTTGCCCTACAGGGCATTTTATCCTCATGCCGGTTTGGTATTACCCAATACAAAAATAGTATCGGATCGGGTTATCGTGCTACCAACTGGTGCGACTATCGGTAAAACCGAAATTGAGACGATAGGTAATATTTTTGAGATACTTTCAAGATAATCTTTCGTATTGCTAATAATACAAAATAAATTTATGGAATCATTTCTTTCAATAGATATTCTACACAGCATGGGATTTAAATCGGTGGGTGATAATGTGCTGATTTCATCAAAAGCATCGTTTTACGGAATATCACAAATCTCCCTGGGGTCAAATGTTCGTATAGATGATTTTTGTGTATTGTCTGCTGGCCAAGAAGGTATTCGCATTGGTCGGAATGTTCATATCGGAGTCATGTCTTCACTTATTGGTGCTGATAAAATTGAACTTGAAAATTTCTGCACGCTTTCAAGTCGGGTGGCCATATATTCATCAAGTGATAATTTCAATGGTGAATACATGATAAGTCCAACTGTACCTGAGAAATATACCAATGTAATTAATGGTGTGGTAAGTTTGAAAAAGCATGTGGTAATTGGATCGGGAACGGTTATTCTGCCAGGGGTTACGGTTGGTGAGGGAACTGCTGTTGGAGCATTGAGCTTGATATCGAAAGATTTGGAGCCCTTTAGTATTTATGCAGGAAACCCGATAAAGCTTTTGAAGCCAACAAGAAGTAAGCGGATTTTTGAATTGGAAAAGCTTTATTTGGAAACTGAATAATTTAACAAGGAAATCCAAATGCTAAAATTTTTCAATAATTTATATTATCAATATATACCTGTTCGTTTTCAACAGCCTCTCAAACGGTTTATTCTTGCTATTTGGAATGTCTGGTTACCTATTTACCGGATTGAGCAATCTGGATTAACAGTTATTTTTATTGGTAATCGAGCCTGCGACCCGTATATTATTAATTTAATATACGATGAATATATTAAGCCACCGAGAATTGGCACCGTACCGATTTGGAGTGTGGATAAGAGGATTATGCTCTGGGAAGAATCAGCGGATCTGATCATTTTTCGACACAGAAGATTTTGGCCAAGTACTGCGGTCACTCTCCGTATGTTGGCTATGCCCTACTATGTTAGACAATCCACTGATCTGCCGCCAGCGGATGTCGATATGCTAACAGTATTCCATAATTCATCAACAAAGCGAGATCTAAAGAAGATACATGATGCTGGATTCCAATATGACGTAATCACGCACGTGCATTCGGAGCAATTGTATTTCTTTTATCAACAGATGTACCGACCTTTCATCAAGGATCGGCATTGTTTTACCGATGTTATTCTTCCCTGGGAAGACTTTCAGCAAAGTTATAAAAATATGGAATTGCTGCAAGTTTACAGTGCCGGCCATTTAGTTGCAGGTAGCCTGACTTTACAAACGGACACTTGTTATACTGGTCATTTACATGGCATTCTTGATGCTGACAGGGGATTGCTAAATTCCGGGGTCGTTGCTGCCCTCTATTGGTTCGCGATGCTTGAGGCCCACCGCAGAGGATGTGCTACGGTGAACATGAACTGTGCGCGTCCTTTTCTTAAAGACGGTGTTCTGGTATACAAAAAAAAGTGGGGCAGTCGAATTGTGATGGACAACAGGGAACGAGAATTGTTGCTTTTACCTTGCGGAAACCGTCCTCAAATGCATCGTTACCTAGAAAAAAATCCATTTATATGTGAACAGGACGGCCGACTAGTGAGCTTGGTATTTCTCGGAGCCCATACAGTATTAAACGATAAGGAACTAACCTCGTACATAAAATATTGTCATTACCAGGGGGATAGTTTATCGACATGCATTGTGTTACTTAATGATCAATGGTCTGCGCGGACTGAAATGATCCAAGCTTTACTCAGAGGACTTACTCAACCAAATCATTTAATAGATCTATCACACCGCGCCATAGCTGAGCTACCTGAATGTATCCGAAATTGTGTTGGTGCGAAATGATTGTAACAATAATGCAGCCTTATTTTTTTCCTTATATTGGATACTTTCAACTTTTAGAATGTAGTGATATTTTCGTTGTATATGATGATGTTCAGTATATTAAAGGAGGTTGGATTAATAGGAATAATATCTTATTAAATAACAAACCTTACCTATTAACATTTCCCGTTCAACAAGATTCAATTAAACTTTTTATAAATCAACGGAACTATGTCAATAATCAAAGTGAACGCAATGCAATATTATATAAGATTAAAATGGCTTATCAAGCAGCACCTTACTTTGAATGCGTTTATCCAGTTTTACTGGAGATAATGAGTTTTAACTCAAACAATGTTAGTGAATTTAATACAAATTCTATTGAAATTTTAATCGATTTTTTGAAAATTAAATGCAAGATTATAGTGTCTTCTGAATTGGAAAAAGACAGATCCCTAAAGTCAACTGATCGTGTGATTGAAATAAATAGTATTTTGGGATCAAGTCACTATGTGAATTTATTGGGTGGAATTGACCTATACCAAGAAAAAAATTTTGTTGAACGAGGTATAGAATTAAGTTTTATTAAACTTCTAAATATTCAGTATCATCAATTTTCACAATCATTTTATCCTTCGCTTTCAATTATTGATACGTTAATGTTTTGCACAGTAGATGAAGTAAAAGATCTACTAAAGAAATATCGACTAATAAAGAGAGAAGATTTTGATGATCAAATTTTATAATTTTATACAGAAGAATAATAAAAAATTTAACTAACTAATTCGGAGAATTGTAATGCCAACAATAAGTGTCATAGTACCGCTTTACAACAAAGGCTCATTTGTAGTGCGAGCACTGGATTCGATTTTCTCCCAGACATTTCGAGACTTCGAAGTAATAGTAGTTGACGATGGTTCGACTGACGACGGCCCTGATTTTGTCACAAAGTATAAAGAAGACCGTTTGAGATTGATTAAGCAGTCCAACGCAGGACCTGGTGCAGCAAGAAATAGAGGTGTAAAAGAATCGTCATCTCCTTATCTGGCATTCCTGGATGCAGATGACGAGTGGTTGCCTGAATTTTTGCAGGTATCAATTATGAACCTTCAAAACAATCCTGATTGTGTTTTAAGCGCGTGCAATCATATTTGGGTGGCCAATAATACTTTAGCAACGGATATTCCTCCACGTAATATTGGCATAATAACTGGTGCATGGCGATTACCTGTAGAAACTGATCCATTAGTGGTTTGGGCTTATATTACCTATTTACAATCATGGGTTATAGTTTGTAAACGTGATGTTTTTTATCAATATGGTGGATTTTATGAACACCATTGCACTTGGTCTGAGGATCAATACTTATGGTTACAAATTATATTAAATTATAGGATATTTATTGATACAACGCCTTTGCATTTTTGGCATACAGAAGATTCTGATTTAACAAGTCCAAATCGAGAATCACCAAAAACCATATTCCCGTTCCTTTTAGATACCGGACAAATACTACAAAATTGCCCTACCGATTATCGATTGACATTAGAAAATTTTTTTGATTTAACTGCCGCTCTAAATTTTGGTCAAATTTTACAAGATGATTTAATCGCTGCAATATACCTTATGAAAAAATTTCCAATGATGAGAAATTTTAGAACGAATTTGGAATGGTCACTTTTCAAGCAAATAGTAAAAATTGCATTATCTTGGCTTCCTCCTTTTGTTCGGGGAGGCTCTATTGTTTTCAAATCTATTATAGACATACCCAAACAACAAATGGAAAAACTTTCCGAATCGTTAATGCCAGTATTTACCTCAGTCGTCCATATTGATTCGATGGATATCCATCAAGGTAATATTAACAATTACATGAAGAAAAATCATAATGTTTGCCTACAAAATGAAACAGATACGCAACAAGAAATTACATGCAATATAGTTTCTGGGAACTACTCGGTTCCTGTTAGAGTAAGTGAAAATAAAACATGTCTTTAACCCATAAATCTCTGTTGGCATTTCTTTGGAGCGGAGCGGATGTTTTCCTTCGCCAAGGGTTAAAATTCTTAGTTGGGATAATGCTTGCGCGATTGCTTACCCCAGAAGATTTTGGGGTGATCGCTATGCTTTATGTTTTTATTGGAGTGGCCGATGTGTTCATCGATAGTGGCTTTAGCTCATCTCTTATACAGCGCCAAGACATAACAGATACTGATCAATATACCGTTTTTTTATTTAATTTAGGTATGGGCGCTATAGCGGCAATTACCTTGTGCGGAGCGGCTCCATGGATTGCACTATTTTTCAAGTCATCGATCCTGGAAAACCTGAGTTATGTGATGGCGATGAATCTTTTTATTGGTGCACTTGGTTCAATTCATTCCACTCTACTGACCAAGGAATTAAATTTTAGAACGATCACAAAAGTAGGGGGGATGGCGACGCTATTCTCTGGAATGCTAGCAGTCATAATGGCGTGGCGGGGTTTTGGCGTATGGAGTCTGGCCTGGCAGACTGTGGCATCTTCGGTAATTACAGTTGTGCTACTGTGGTACTGGCATCCGTGGCGCCCACGTTGGGAATTTAAATTGTATTCCCTGAGTCGATTGTTTCGGTTTGGCGGATTTATGATGATTTCAGGTCTACTGGAAGCGCTTTATACGCAATTGTACGCATTACTGATCGGTAAACTATACACGGCAAGGGAACTTGGTTTTTATACTAGAGCTACGAATACGCAACAATTTCCAGTGAGTATATTAACTAGCGTGCTAAACCGAGTGGCCTTCCCAGTGTTTTCAGTTGCTGCGACTGATCCCGTCAAACTGGCAAAAGGTCTACGCAAGTTGCTCATGCTGATTATGTTTTTTAACATCCCTGCCATGCTTGGGTTGGCCGCAGTTGCGGAGCCGTTTGTTGTTATGTTGTTTGGCACCAAATGGTTGCCCTCCGTCCCATTCTTGCAGGTGTTTTGCCTAGCCGGTGTGTTAGTGCCATTAAGTTACATCAACCTTAATGTTCTGATGGCACAAGGTCGGTCTGACTTGTTCTTCCGTCTCGAGGTCATCAAAAAAATTATATGCGTTTTTTTTCTAGTGCTGGCCAGTTTGCACAGTATTATGGCTATTGCCTGGATACAACCATTAATCGGCTTAATTGTGTTCTTTATCAACGCTTACTACAGTGGAGTTCTGCTCGGTTACGGACCTTGGTGTCAGTTGAGGGATATTATGCCCTTTGGTTTGGTAGCTATGATTATGGCGATCATCGTAGACTTGACCAGCCAGTTACTTCATTGGACATCCGTTTTTTCCCTACTGCCTATAGCCGAGTGGGTTGAGCTGTTACAGTATCGATTACCTGTATTTGAGTTTATTAATCAATTACAGCAATGGTCACCTGCCTCCCAGTTTGCTTCACTATCGGTTCTGGGGGCTACATTTTACTTCGTCACCTGTAGTCTTCTGCGGTTGGCGGCATTTAATGAATTTTCCGAAATAATAGTACAACTAAATTCTTTGCGCCTAAAACCTATAAAGGCTGAAGCATGAATGAGAATAACAGTTCCAGCCTCCATAACGTTCAACATGAGATTTCAAGTCATGAAGTTATGGCTATTACCCCCTTAGTAAGCGTGAATATGATCACTTATAATCATGGTCTTTATCTGGCTGAGGCTATTGAGGGCGTAATTAAGCAGAATATCGATTTTCCTATTGAGTTGGTCATAGCCGAGGATTGCTCCACTGATAACACCCGCGAAATTGCATTAGATTATCAGCTTCGTTATCCGCAACTCATTCGGGTGATTTATTCGGACAAGAATGTCGGAATGATGGCAAATGGTAGGAGAGCGCTGGACGCGTGCCGAGGTGAGTTTATCGCGTTTTGTGAGGGCGATGATTATTGGATTGATCCAGATAAACTGAACGAACAAGTGGCTGCGCTTAGGAGATTTAATGATATCGACATCACTTTTCATAGTTGTTATGTTAAATACGAAAGACAAAATAAAAAAGTATTATCTAATTTCGGCTCTACAAACGCTCCAACGAACAAGGTATTTACCTTGCCGGAGGTGGTTTTTTTTTCCCAGTATGCTATGCCTACAGCCAGTCTACTGATTCGTCGACGAGTGTATAGAGCTCTTCAGGAATGGATGGACGCATCGAATCCACCTATAGGGGATACATTTATTCGAGTTTTCGGTACGCGAAATGGTGGCGCGTACTACATTAATAAACCAATGAGTGTTTATCGTACAGAGATGGAAGGATCATGGTCAGAAAAAACAGTAAAGACAATAGATGTTTTAATCGAATTTCATAGCCAATTTCTTTTATCTTTAAAAAAACTGGGACCAGAAATTTCAGGACAACAAGAAGCATTTAAGTGGCTCAAGGTTTTTCATTATTCTTGTCTACTTAAAAGCCTAAAAAAGGAGAATTTAGCAGAGATGAGAGATTTAATGTTATTTGTACTAAAAGATATTTATTCGATAACAGAAATGTTAGATGACATTAATAGGGATGAACGATTGGAATGTGAGTATTTCTTGAAATTTGCCGTTGACAGTGGAAACTCTTGGGAGATGGCAGATTGGAAATGCGATGTCAGTATACCACACCAATTTTTGAGAGTTGGTAAGTCACTCGTTGATTATGGGATTTTATTTCTGATTTCACACAATTATGTTTTTTATTCGAACGTATATGAAAAGAAAGTCGCAAGATGGAAAACAGAAGCACAAAGGAATTTTCTTATTGCCCGAGGAAAGCGGCTTTGCAGATTGATAATCGAAAACACAATATAGTTTTTACTATCCTACTATTATGGAAAAAAACACTAAAACATTAGCCGATTATTTAGACCTGGTAAAACGGCGCAAATATTACATTGTGATGACCTGGTTACTTGTTAGCCTGGCATCGGTCATTATTGCGTACAATTTACCCAAGGTTTATCGCTCAACAGCAACCATATTAATAGAAGCTGCCATTCCGACAAAATTGTTTGAAGCGTCTACATCTCAATTTGCCGAGGAGCAGATTCAATCGATTTATCAGAGAGTGATGACTACTGATAAAGTGCTGTCAATTATTGAAGAGAGTGGTCTTTATAACGAAGTAAAAGGATCTACAAAATTTCAACTGACTGAACTCTTTAAGAAGAATGCTGAAGTTAAACTAGCAAAATCAACTTTAACACCGCAGACGCATTCAGGAATGGCTGAAATTGCCTTTGATGTTTCCTTTACTGATATTAATGCAAGCAAGGCACAAGAGATTGCCAGTAAATTAGTTACGCTATTCATTGCACAAAATGATAAGGCTAGAACGCAACGTGCT
>CAILCX010000028.1 GCA_903832775.1 uncultured Methylobacter sp.
ATAAGGTTATTGTGGCGTTTGTTTGTAACACCTGACCTTAATGAACCAAAAGGATGGCCAAGTGCTACAAAGACAATGCTGTACTAACTATTATTGGAAAGTGTTGCCAGCAACTGGAGTTCCCCAACCTGGGAATTGTAATTGCTCTATGTCAGCAGCAGAAGGTTGGATTTTAACTGAAGTTAAAGCAGTAGCACCTGCTGTATAGCCAGTCACTGTGTTAGCTTGAGTAGTTGCAGCTAAGTTTGTTGCTGCTGTAGCAATCGGAGCGTTAGCACAAGAAGCTGGGTATGGATCTTGAACAGGATCACGGTTGATAGTTAAGTTGGTTGTACCAGCACCATTTTCAATTGCCGCTGCAGGGAATGCTGTTGAACCACCTAAAGTGTTATCAAGCCACAAGTTAACACCTTGAGTTGTAGATAAAGAGGCTGAAGATAAAGGCATTGAATTTGTTTTACAAATATCAGCAACAGCCACCTGTACTACAACATCATGTACACAAGAGTTAGCGCCGAAGAATACGTTAGTGAAACGGAAAGGGACTTCACCGTGTTCATTAATTTGTAAACTACCCTTTGTAGAAACCCAACCAATTACCGCGTTAGCTGCATTGCGTTGTTCGATTGAAGTGCTAAATACATCTTTGCTTTGTACTAATTGAAATGCACCAGCCAAAGTAGTGACAGGTGTAGTAGCTGCAGAAGTGGTAAACAAGTATTGACCTACAGTAGCGCCTGCTTGAGCAGTATAAGCACCTGCAACGTTGTTAGTTACTGTAGCTGTTGAAATAAGTGGGTTAATCGTTGGAATGACAGCACTTTGAGCAACGACAGGTGTTATTGGGGTAGTACCATTACACGCATGGTTAACACCAATACGAGAGAAAGAAGTGCTTCCAATCGCTTTACCACTATTAACAGTATTCAAGATAGAAGCATGAGCAAATGCAGCTTGGCCGGCGCCCATCATCATTACAGCGCCCAGACCCAATGAAGCGTTTTTTAATGCTTTTGAAGATATTTTCATGTAGTCCCCCTTAGGACAAATATTTAAAGTGCTTTTAAAGTAATAATTAAAGAGTCTTGGGCTTGATCAAATTAGCATCCGTGCAATTCTTTTACCCAAGACTACGAGTTAATTAATGCAGCAACTGTGCCAAATATATTTTAAAAAGAACTTATCCCAGGAATTAATATTTATTTTATTGATTAATAAAGTAATTATATGATTACAAAAAATGTTTTAGGGGGATTTTAATGCTAAATAACTTTCAACCCACAAGCTTTTTAGTGGTAAAAATTCTTTAATTTTGCGTTTTTAACGGCTCAAATCATGGGATTTAGGGCTGTTTTTTGGCTTGAAATTTGAAAAGTGCGGCATATGACACATTTTTTTGCTATTTTTCATGCGTTTTTCTTGAAAAATAGGTCATATGACCTATTTTTACCAGACGAGTGTGTTAAATAACATAGTTTTATTGGATTGGGGTTATTTTGCGAGATTGATCGACTTAAAGGGCTACTTAAAAATCTTATATTTTGAATAAAAATAATGATCCGTCACCATTTTTTCGCTTGTGCTACATAAAAACCTGGATCTACGCAGACAATATTCCCTTCGTGTCTAAAACAGTCAGTAACAGTTCAAAGACAGCCTAACCCGCGTAAAGTTGTTATTACAAAAACATTTCTTTGGGCTATTCATCGCCGAGATCGGATCTGCGATTGACCTTATTGAATCATCTGACGGTAATACAAGAAAGCCTATTGACATAGTTGGATTGGTTAACAGTGTGATCGGAGAGTTTGACGTTGCAACAGGAGAGTCTGGCACAACAGGTAACGCTGCAAGCCTTTCTAGGCCTGTTCTAAAGACAGTTACGCCGGGGAATCCGGACGCAGAAACGGAGAGCTTGTCACCACGTATTAATTGATGGCACTACCTGATCGAGAGTTCTTTATACCCGCTATGCAAACTGCATACAGCAGAAGCTTAATCACTAAGACCTCACGCTTGTCTAGCGGCTTCTCAAAGCCACGCGAAGTAAAGCACAGTGATTTCAGTTAGTCATTATATTCGTATTCAAAAGAGTTTCGCCTGAAACCCGACATCGCTTTGAAATATAAAATAAACAATGCAGGGCTCAAGACTTAAGCACTAACTGATTAAAAATCAATTACCCTGAGGATGCCTAGAAAAGTCAGGGCCTTTGGGATGTGAATTTTGTTGCAAGCAGTGATAAGCGGCGTTTTCATATTTGATAACCAAGGATTGGGCGTTTTTATGCTCATCAAGAAAACGCTCAGCTTCTTCTGCGGTTAAATCTTTCATTAAAAACTTGGCTATGCACATGCAAGGTGTGCTGTAACGCTGGCCATCGTCATCCTTATTCCCGGAATGCTTAACTTCCCTTTGCACGCATTGGCTGGCAAAGTCATGCTCGAATTTGTGTTTTTGAACGTCAGTGACATCGACATCATGGGAATGATCAAAAGGATTGTGCTTGGTAACGCTTGCCGTTGCGGTTTTTTTGTCTGCTTGTTTGTCATCGGAACAGCCGACAACCGCTAGCGCTACAAACAGACTGGTCAAGACAATAGAACAGGATTTTTTAGTAAAGGTAAGTGTTTTCATAAATTTAAATCATAGATGTTTAAGAGTTTATTTTAACTTTATCATTTTATGAAGACGGGTTCTACTTCTCTTCGTTATTGTCGACTGCATTATTATAAATAGCGCTACTCGTTACGCAGCCGTTTTAGTTATGATGAGCTTTTTATTCATGACTATTCCCCCATGACTTTTATTAAAAACCTTCAACTCGACTTTTCCTCGCTACCAGAGCAGCTAACAGAAACAGTCATTGCATCGCTAACAAAATGGTACGAACAAATAACCGAATACAAACTCAGCCTTAACGCAACGCCTGCGTTTTACGACTCTCTGGTTAAAGTATGGTGCTCGAGTTTGTTTGTGGCAGACAGTTGCACGCGCAAACCCGAGTTATTGGTTGATCTGGTCAATTCCAGCGATTTATCTTCTTTATATATTCAAAAAACCTACGCTGAAAAATTAACGAAACTGCCCGTAGCAACACAAGCCGAGCTAATGATTAAACTGCGCCATTTCCGGCGCCGGGAAATGGTCAGGATAGCATGGCGGGATTTGGCTGGCTGGGCCGATTTAACCGAAACCTTGACAGACTTGTCGCATCTGGCCGATGCCTGCATTCAATTTGCCCTGGATTTTTTGTACCAGGAAGCCTGTGAACTGCGCGGAACACCCCTACTAGCTGACGGCAGTCCACAGCAATTGGTAGTGTTGGGCATGGGTAAGTTGGGCGCGTATGAATTGAATTATTCGTCCGATATTGATTTGATCTTTGCTTATGCAGAAGACGGCGTGTTACCGGATAGAAAAGAAACCACCTATGGCGAATTTTTCACCAAAATCTGTCGTAATTTAATCAAAGTATTGGACGAAATCACTGTGGATGGTTTTGTATTTCGCACCGATATTCGTTTAAGACCTTATGGCGACAGCGGGCCGATTCTCATGACCTTTGACGGCATGGAGCACTATTACCAGACTCAGGCCAGGGAATGGGAACGTTACGCGATGATTAAGGTGCGGCAAGTTGCCGGCGATTTCAAAACCGGCGCGCAATTGATGGCCATGTTTCGGCCTTTTGTCTATCGCCGGTATCTGGATTATGGTGCGTTTGAAGAATTGCGCTCGTTAAAAGCACAAATTACCCAAGAGTTGCGGCGTAAGGATCGCATGGAAAACATCAAACTTGGGCCGGGCGGTATTCGCGAATGTGAATTTATCGGTCAGGCTTTTCAGTTGATACGCGGAGGCAACGAAAAATCCCTTCAAACACGCGGCATCCTGGATGTACTGCAACTGTTGGGCGAACTGGAATTGCTGACAGCCAAAGATGCCGAACAACTAAAACAGTCTTATTGTTTTTTGCGCCGGGTAGAAAACCATATCCAGCAATACCAGGACCAGCAAACTCATGATTTACCGACCTCCCCGAACGTGCAGTTGATTTTGGCGTATTCGCTGGGTTATGCCGATTGGTTGAGCTTTAAACAAGAGCTGGATACGGTCAGGTCACAAGTGCATGAAGTCTTTGACCAGGTTTTTTCTTTATCAAAACAGGATGTGACGACAGACTCGGCAAGAACCCAAAAAATTTGGGCTTGCCTGGCCGATGAAGCCGAGTTGCTGGCCGAATTAAAAGATTTTGGCCTTACAGATGCCGACGCTTTGCTGACAGCGCTAAAGGATTTTAAACGTTCTGCGGCGGTAAGACGCTTAACCAGCAAAGGCGCAGGCGTGCTGGATAGATTAATTCCGCAATTGATTGAAATCGTGCAACAGGTGCAAAATCCCGATGAAACCCTGCTACGTATCCTGGGCTTGTTTGGCGCTGTCGCCGGTCGAAACGTGTATTTATCGTTACTCGCCGAAAACCCCGGCGCTTTGTTGCAATTGGTTAAATTGTCCTCGGCCAGCCCGTGGATTTGCAGTTATCTGTCGATGTATCCAGTGTTATTCGATGAATTGCTCGATACACGCTCGCTCTATGAGCCGCTCAAAAAAGACGATCTTGAACAACAGCTTAAGGTATTACTGGCGCAAGTTGAGGTGCAGGATCTTGAGCAGTTGATGGTGGTGTTGCGCCAATTTAAACAGTTAAACGTGTTAAGAGTGGCCGCCGCCGATATTATGGGCGTCATTCCACTGATGGTAGTAAGCGATTATCTGACCTACATCGCCGAAAGTATTGTCAGCCAGGTGATTAAGCGCGCCTGGTTGATACTGGCCGACAATCATGGTTTTCCACCCGATACAGATAATAGCGCCTCCGGATTTGCAGTGCTTGGCTTTGGCAAACTGGGTGGTATTGAACTGGGTTATGGGTCGGATCTGGATTTGGTGTTTTTATATCAATGCCAGGATGGCAATGCCATGACCAATGGCGAAAAGCCCATTTCCAGTGCCCAGTTTTATGGACGCCTGGGCTTAAAAATCCGGCATATTCTCGATACCAAGCTGTTGTCCGGTATACTTTACGAAGTAGATATGCGTTTGCGGCCCAATGGTGACTCAGGTTTGCTGGTCAGCCATATCGACGCTTATGAAGATTATCTGAAAAATCAGGCCTGGACCTGGGAATTACAGGCGCTGGTAAGAGGTCGGTTTATCGCCGGAGATCTAAAACTCAAAGCCAGTTATGAAGCAATACGCAGCCGAATTTTACGCTTGCCTCGCGACACTCAAGCCTTAAAAAAAGAAGTCAGGGAGATGCGCGAAAAAATGCGCGACGCTTTGGCGAGCAAAGATAAAGACCAGTTTGACCTGAAACAAAGTAAAGGCGGTATTGCTGATATTGAGTTTATAGTACAATTTGGCGTATTGGATCAGGCAGCTAAAAATGTCGCTTTAACGACTTACACCGATAATGTAAGACTGCTGGAAGGCTTGCAAGCACAGGGTTTCATGTCGAAAGAGCATGCGGAAGCGCTTAAAACTGCATACTGCACCTATCGGGATGTCGGCCATAAACGGGTTTTACAGGGTGAACGGGCGCTGATTGATGCGGACCAAGTACGAGAATTGAGCGAGCAAGTTGAACAAATCTGGCACGAATTTATGTAAGGCCCATAGCTTTGCTGCATCGAGGCTACTTATTAAACCTTTGTTTTATCAACTTAGATAAAAAAACACCTAAACACTAATATTGGAGAGTAAACAATGACAATGGACGACAGAGACGGCGTTATTTGGCTGGATGGCAACTGGGTTGAGTGGCGCGAAGCTAAAGTCCATGTATTGACGCATACCTTGCATTATGGACTGGGTGTCTTTGAAGGTATCAGAGCTTATCATGCGGAAAAAGGCACGGCGATCTTCAGAATGCAGGAACATACCGATCGATTATTTCGCTCGGCACATATCATGAATATGAAAATGCCTTTCGATAAGGACGAACTTAATCAGGCGCATCGCGATGCCGTTGCCAAAAACAATCTGGACAGCGCTTATATTCGCAGCATGTGTTTTTACGGTTCCGAAGGCATGGGGCTTAGAGCGGATAATCTGAAAGTTCACGTCATGGTCGCTGCTTGGTCGTGGGGCGCTTATTTGGGCGCTGACAGTATTGAGCATGGCATCCGTATCCGCACTTCGTCTTATACCCGTAACCACCATAACAGCACCATGTGTAAAGCCAAAGCCAACGGCAATTACATCAATTCCATTCTAGCGCTGCAAGAAGCTTTGTCCAATGGCTACGATGAAGCCTTAATGCTGGATCATGAAGGTTTCGCGGCCGAAGGCAGTGCTGAAAACCTGTTCGTGGTGCGTAACGGCAAAATTTACACGCCTGAAACCACCTCAGCCCTGGAAGGTATTACCCGTGATTCAGTGATCACCATCGCCAGAGAACAAGGTTATGAAGTGATAGAAAAGCGCATTACCCGGGACGAGATTTATGTTGCCGATGAAGCGTTTTTTACCGGTTCGGCGGCTGAAGTAACGCCAATCAGAGAACTGGATAACCGTGCGATAGGTTCGGGTAGTCGTGGCCCGGTCACCGAGCAACTGCAATCTTTGTATTTTGATTATGTACATGGGCGAAGAGAAGATCATGCCGATTGGCTGACTTACGTGGCTTGATTTAATTATCTTATGCTACCCAGATAATCTGCAGGCAGTTGCAGTGTCGCTATCGGGAAGGATTTTTTTAAATCGTCTTCTCGCGCTCGAAGGCGAGATAACCTAACCTTCTCCGCTTGTAGAAGGAATTGTATATGAAGTTATTGGGCTTGATATACAATCCCGTTTACCGCGCCGAACACCCGATTAAAAAAATCCGTCGCGATAGCGACATTAAATCAGGCCACTCATTAGTTTTCAAGGCGCGCTCGGCACGCCCACTGACTGCCCAGAATCAATAATCCGGTAAGGCTTTTGAAAAAAAATCAAAAAATTCTAGTCGTTGGACCTTCGTGGGTTGGCGATATGGTGATGGCGCAAAGCCTTTTTATCACCCTGAAAAATAATGACCCGAACTGCCAGATTGACGTATTGGCTCCGGCGTGGACATTATCGTTACTGGAAAGAATGCCTGAAGTGACCAAGGCCATCGTTATGCCACTGGCACGCGGCCGGTTTGGTTTGCTGGAGCGTATCAAACTGGGAAAGAGCCTTCGTTCTGAAGGCTATCAGCAAACCATTTTATTACCCAACTCTTGGAAATCGGCAATCCCGACCTTTTTCGCTAATATTCCGTTACGTACCGGTTACCTTGGTGAATGTCGCTGGGGTTTGCTAAACGATGCCAGAAAACTGGATAAAAAGTTACTGACCATGACCGTGCAACGCTTCGTTGCCTTAGGTTTGCCCAAAGACGCAGCAAGGCCGCCGGTATGTCCTAAGCCTGCCATCAGTATCAGTCCTGAGCGACAACAGGCGGTTATCGATAAATTTGATTTATCTTGTTCAACTGCGATAAAAATTCTGGCCTTATGTCCGGGCGCCGAATATGGTGCTGCAAAACGCTGGCCTGCAGAGTATTTTGCTGAAGTTGCCCGGCAAAAAACTGCTCAAGGCTGGCAGGTCTGGTTGTTTGGCTCCGATAAAGATAAAGCTGACGCACAGCAAATCAACACTAAAGCTTCCGGACAATGCATCGATTTTACGGGCAGAACCACGTTAGCCGAGGCGGTTGATTTACTGTCACTGGCAGACACTGTGGTATCGAATGATTCTGGCTTGATGCACGTCGCTGCAGCTCTGGACAAAAAACTGATTGCTCTATACGGCTCCTCAGATCCCGGCTTCACCCCGCCGTTAAATGACAAAGCTCAGATACTTTCTTTAAACCTGGACTGCGCGCCCTGTTTTAAACGCGAGTGTCCATTAGGGCATACGCAATGTTTAACCGGAATCAAGCCTGAACAAGCCCTTGAATTGATAGCGAACCAACTATGAAAATTGCCATCGTAAAACTGTCGGCACTGGGAGACATCGTTCATGCGATGGTTGCGCTACAGTTTATCAAGGCACATTCGCCAAAGATTCAGATCGACTGGATAGTCGAAGAGCACTTTGCTGAAGTTTTAAAAAATAATCCAGACATCGACAATATACTAACAGTTAACCTGAAAGCCTTAAAAACCAGCAAAATTGGGATATTTGCGGAGCTTAAAAAAATTCGCCACTATGCAAACAACCATTATGATCTGGTTATTGACGCTCAAGGACTACTTAAATCCGCCATTACCGCCAAACTGTTATCGGGGAAAAATAAACAAAGTAAAATTGCCGGTTTCGATGCCCCATCAAGCAGAGAAAAAGCAGCATCATTGTTTTATGATCATAAAGTAGCCTGCGCTTATGATGCCAACACTATCGACAGAAATGCACTAATACTTTCAAGGTCATTAGGCTTTAATATCAGCAGCCAGCAAATCCTTAACAAAAAACCGTTTTTGTTTTTTGAAAATGAAGACAAATGCCTTAATGGTTTTTTATCCAAAGATTTGGCAAATATTGTTTTAGTGATCGGCTCAACTTGGGAAAGTCGCAACTATCCGGCAGAGAAATTCGTCAAAATCGCGCAAGACTTAGAGCAAAACTGTCTGCTCATTTGGGGCAACGAGCAGGAAAAAGCCAGCGCAGAATGGATGGCTACCCAATCCGACCGAATCACCGTACTGCCTAAACTTAATTTAAACAGCCTGAAAGCCTTAATCGCCAAAGCTGATTTATTAATCGGTAATGATACCGGACCGACGCACATGGCTTGGGGTCTGAATCGGCCTTCAATTACTATTTTTGGACCAACGCCGGTTAGCAGGGTATATCAGACTGATATTAACAAGGTGGTAAAGTCCGATTCTGTTGTTAATCCGTTTAAGCTCAACAAGCAGGATTTTTCGATTAAAGACATTGATGAACAAGAAATTATCTGCCTTGCGAAAAATTTATTGGCACTTTGAATTAGAAAAATAACTTACGTCAACTATAATAAAGCGAATAGAAAAAAAGCGAAAAAACAATTAGAGTTAAATAAATAGCTAAGACTTTGTTATTATACGACTCTAAGCTAGAGCTGGTGAATTTGACAAGGAATGACATTCAATTAACTAATTGAATAAGTTAAGTTTTCTATACTATATACACTTAATGCAATACAAACTGGTTTTAAGATAATGGAATATGAAGCGTTGCTAAATGTTTTGCATAAAAGACAAAAACTCTCCGTTGCAGAATTAAAAAAAGTTGAGCGTGTCCAAAAAACCTCGGTGGCTGAAAATGTGCCACTGCTACTGGTTAAATTAGGTCTCTGTTCTGAGCTGGATGTAGCCGATGCCTTTGCTGAATCAGGCAAGTTTGAAAAAGTGGCTGCCGATCAGTATCCCATCGAACCACAACTCCCTGAAATCGTCCCTTTGCGATTTTTAAAACAGTATCATCTGATCGGTTTGAGCCAGAATGGCGATATAACCGTAGCGCTGATGGACCCAGAAGACAAGTTTGTAATTACGGCGTTAAGATTGGCCACCGGCAAAAATATTATCGCCAAAGTTGGGTTGCTATCGGAAATTGATGCGGCGCTTGAAGTCCAGTACGGTGATGGCCTCTCACAAACAGACAAAGTTATTGATAATCTGGATATTGATGACATAGACGATGAAGATCTTGAACACTTAAAAGATCTGGCCAGCGAAGCGCCGATTATCAAAATGGTTAACGTGATCATGCAGCGCGCCATTGAAACCAGAGCTTCTGATATTCACATTGAACCTTTTGAACAATCTTTAAAAGTACGATTACGTGTCGATGGCGTTCTAAAAGAAATAGACTCGCCTTCGGTCAAGTCTACCGCCGCGGTGATTTCGCGTATCAAAATCATGGCCAAGCTTAATATTGCGGAACGCCGTTTGCCCCAGGATGGTCGTATCAAAATACAGATGCTGGGTAAAGAACTGGATTTGCGGGTTTCAACCATTCCCACCATGTTCGGTGAAAGCGTCGTTATTCGTCTGCTGGACAAAGAAAATACCGTACTTGATTTTGTCGGCCTGGGTTTTGCCGGCAAACATCTGGATCAATTTCTTGATGCCTTGGCGCAACCTCATGGCATCATTCTGATTACCGGCCCGACGGGTAGCGGAAAATCAACCACCATGTATGCTGCGCTAAAACAGCTCAATACTTCAGAGCGAAAAATCATTACCGTTGAAGATCCGGTCGAATACCAAATGGAAGGCATCAACCAGATTCAGGCCAAACCGCAAATCGGTCTGACCTTTGCCTCTGCATTGCGTTCTATCGTCCGGCAAGATCCCGATGTCATCATGATTGGTGAAATGCGAGATTTGGAAACCGCACGTATCGCGGTGCAATCAGCGCTAACCGGCCATTTGGTGTTATCAACACTACATACCAATGACGCCGCGGGCGGTGTTACTCGTTTACAAGATATGGGGCTTGAGGAATACCTACTGACCTCAACCGTCAATGGCATCTTGGCGCAACGCCTGGTCAGAAAATTGTGCCCGGCTTGTAAACTGGCTTTTCATCCCCCGGAAGAATTGATCAAAGAATTAAAATTGCGACGTTATGCTCCCGAAGGCGATATTGTTTTTTACAAACCCGTGGGTTGTCCAAATTGCGCGGACATGGGCTATAGGGGCCGATTGGCAATCATCGAGTTTTTGCCGATGACCGATCCTATCCGTAAACTGATTATGAATCATGCTGAAGCAGGCATTATACAGAAACTGGCTATTGAAGAAGGCATGTCCACCATGTACGAAAACGGACTGGTCAAAGTTGTTCAAGGCGTCACCACACTGGAAGAAGTTCTGCGCGTGACCACGGCGGAAAGCTGATATGCCCTCGTTTTCATACAAGGCAGTTAACAATCAGGGCAATGTCATAGAAGGCGTAAGAGATGCTATCAATGATCAATATTTGATAGCCACCTTGCAGTCTGAAGGCTATATGCCGATTCATGTGGTTCCGCTCAAATCAAGTTTGTTTTCCGGTTTCAAGCTAACGCTTAAACGCTCCAAATTATCGCAAAAAGATTTGCTGTTATTTACAGGAGAGCTGGCTACTTTGCTGGAATCCGGCTTGCCTTTAGATAAATCATTGCTGGTTTTGATGGACCTGACTGAAGACAACGAAGCGTTGACCAAACTGGTGGCCCGAATACTCGAAAAAGTCAAAGGTGGTGCTTCGCTTGCTGATTCTCTGGAAAGACGCAAATCTCCCGAACGTGCAAATACCAGTCTGTTTTCCAAATTTTATCTGAACATGATTCGTGCCGGAGAAGCCGGTGGAAGTTTGGGTGACGTTTTAAGCCGACTCACCGAATATCTGGAAAGTTCACAGGAATTGAAGGATACCGTTAGTACCGCGCTGATTTATCCGGTTATTTTGCTGGTCATGTCCATGGCCTCACTGTTTGTGATGCTGACTTTCGTCGTTCCGCAATTCTCTGAAATGTTTGCCAGCGCCGGCAAGGCCTTGCCCATATCGACACAGATTGTGGTAGGCATGGCTGAATGGTTGCAAAGTTATTGGTGGTTGCTCATTGGTAGTTTCGTAGCTGTATCCAGCTATATGAAATGGCAAATGGCTGACCCAATCAGAAAAAAAGTTTGGGATGGCCGTTTTTTAAAAGTACCTTTGTTTGGAAATATTTTTCTTAATAAGGAAACAGCAAACATCACCCGTACATTGGGTACCTTATTGGGTAACGGCGTGTCGATTTTATCCTCCTTAACGATTGTTCGCGAAACCGTAGATAATCTGGTTATAGCGGAAGCCATTCAGGATGCCGAAGATCAGCTAAGAGAAGGAAAGACCATGTCCGAAGCCTTATTGGCAAAGGGCATTTTGCCTAAAATGGCCATGCAAATGATAAAAATGGGCGAAGAAACCGGCCGCCTTGAAGAGATGCTGCTGCGCGTAGCAACTATTTATGACAAACAACTCAGGGTAGCCATTGCGCGAATGTTGGCAATGCTGGAACCTGCCCTGATTATTTCATTAGGTCTGATGATTGCTGGCATCATTGTGTCAATATTGTTGGCTATCCTGAGCGTCAATGATCTGGCTTTTTAAATATAGGAAAAATACATTATGAAACAGTTAAATAGATTCAAGATTCAAAGTTCAAGATTCAAGGCGGGCGCTTTACGCCAGATGGGTTTCACTTTGCTTGAGTTATTGGTGGTATTGGGTATTATCGCCATGTTGGCCGGGATCGTCGGGCCACAAGTTATGAAACACATGGGCGAATCAAAAACCAAAGCAGCAAAAGTTCAAATTGAAGATTTGGCTGCGGCTCTTGATATGTACAAACTGGATTTGGGAATTTATCCCACTTCAGAGCAAGGTTTGAAAGCCTTGATTGAATCGCCCGAAAGCTCTAAGCGTTGGAACGGCCCCTATTTACGTAAATCCAAAATGCCTTTGGATCCCTGGTTACAGGAATATCATTATGTTGCTCCCGGCGAACATGGCAAATTTGATCTTTATACCTACGGCGCAGATCTTAAGGAAGGCGGCAAAGGCGAAGATCAGGATATTAATAGCTGGGAATAAATTCATAAACTAAAGGTTCAAGGTGAAAGGTTCAAGGGCGCTACTTACGCAGAACCGCTATATGACCCCCAGGAGTTATCCTAACCCTACGACTTCACGCCAGCGGGGCTTTACCCTGCTGGAACTAACCGTTGTACTGCTGGTTGTGGTCTTGGGTTTTTCCGTGATCGGTCTGAATCTTTCATCAGGTAATGACTCTACAAAGATCAAGTCGGCTTCAAGAGACATTGTTTCTGCCTTGCGCTACGCCAGAGGCCAGGCTTTAATGACCCGAAAAGAAACGACGGTCGCTATTAACCTAAGCGGTAATAGCTACAAAGTTACGGATCGGGACAAGCAATACACGATACCGGATGCCATTGATCTGACCGTGGTTACCGCACAAACTGAATTAACCGAAGAAGGCACGGCAAACATACGATTTTTCCCTGACGGTTCTTCAACCGGAGGAAAAGTTAAGCTCGGACTGGGCAGCATCGAATGGAAAATTAATATAAACTGGCTAACAGGTCAGATTGAACTTGAAAATGAATAAACAGCGAGGCTTCTCATTACTGGAAATCCTGATTGCGTTTTCAATTCTGGCGCTGTCCTTGGGCATTTTGTTAAAGATCTTTTCTTCCGGCATCAATATGGCCGGTGTAGCCGAAGAATATACTTCAGCAGTACAAATTGCTGAAACTTTAATGGCACAAACCGGTGTTGAAACCGCCTTGCAGCCAGGTCAATCGAGTGGCCAGCTAAACGATAAATATAATTGGCAGGTTGTTGTCAGCCCTTACCAATTTACAGGCATGCTCGAAACCTCAGATATGAATTCGCAAACTGCCGAGCTCTTTAAGGTAAAGGTGATCGTAAACTGGAGTGATGGCAATTCTGGCAATGAAGGCCGACAGCTGGAATTAACCACCTTAAGATTGGCAGCTAGAGTCTTATGAGCTTAAATCAGATCTCAGGCTTTAAGGTTAAGCAAAACAAAGGCTTCACTCTGATTGAAGTTCTGATAGCCATGACGCTATTAAGCATTATGGTCGTGCTGTTGTTTACCAGTCTGAAAATTTGTGCACAAAGCTGGGAGCAAGGTGAAAAAAAAATGTCAGACGTGAATGAAGTTGCGGCTGTTTATAACTTTTTTCAACGCCATTTACCCTCAGCAACGCCTTTATGGAATGATTTTAGCAAAGCTGACGAAAGAACCTTTTCATTTCAGGGTAAAAAACAGTCGTTGGAATTTGTATCGACGTTCCCTGCGAGTGCAGGTAAATCAGGGATGCAGTTGTTTTCTCTCGATCTGGTACAGAAAAATAACGAAAAAATTATCAATGTTACAATAACGCCTTTTTTTCCGGTAACCGATGGCGAGGAATGGAAAAAAGAAGAAGCCATTTTGTTACGGCATGTTGAGGATTTCTCGCTGTCTTATTTTGGCCCCGCCGAAGAAGGTGCTAATAGTATTTGGCAAGACGAATGGCTGACAAAGAATAGTCAGCCTCAGTTGATCAAGATAATCATAAACACCAAAAATGGCATTTACTGGCCGGAAATGATTATAGAACTTAAAGTTGCTGCTACCGTAAATACCGATGAACTGGGTGGAAGCAACATGAATCAGTCTAGCGTCGTAGGGAATGGCAATTGAAAAAATCAGATGGTTTCGCGCTGGTTTTGGTTTTATGGGTGTTAAGTCTGCTGACGATTATGGCCGGCAGTTTTGCGCTCAGCATGCGACGCGAAGCGGCAATTGTAAATGGCGGCAGTACTAATGCGCAGGCCATGGCAGTTGCTGAATCGGGAATTGCCGTTGCCGAACTCATGCTGTTAAACCTTGATCCGCTGCAACGCTGGCGTACAGATGGCAGTGTTTACCAAATAGACTATACTGATGCAAAGGTTCGCATCAGAATCATGTCCGAATCAGGTAAAATAGATATAAATGTCGCAGACCAGATTTTGTTGCAGGCACTTATCGGTTCAACGTCGCTGGAAGAGGATGCACAAACCAAGCTGGTCGATGCCATTCTTGATTGGCGTGATGCGGATGATCTGGTGCGGACAGAAGGTGCAGAAAAGGATGAATATAAAAAAGAGGGCTTACGTTATCAACCTCGCAACAAACCGTTTCAATCTATCGAGGAATTACAATTGGTATTGGGTATGAATGAGGAAGTTTTCAAAAAAATTGAAAACTTGATTACTGTCAACTCAGGAAAACCCAAAGTAGATATGACTCAGGCGACCCCAGAAGTTTTGCAATTGTTACCAGGAACCGATTCAGAACTGATAAAAAGTTACATCGCAGCTAAAATGGACAGTTTAAAAAGTGGCCTGCCGGTTCCGGCTTTCGATGCCTTTGGCGCTAGCCAAATGGGTGGGTCAAATACGCCAACGATTCCTACCCTACCCGTGGTTGCCGGTTTGGATCAGAATATTACAGTTACCGTTATTGCCGAAGCGTTGTTGAATGATGAAACAACGGCTATTATTAAGGCATTGATAAAAAAATCCGATGGTACCGGGTCGTCGCCGTTTCAGGCACTGAAATGGCTGCGCAACGCCATTGGCGAGGGTTCATTGTTTACTGATGAAAAAGAAGAATTACTAGTGAGACAGTATGACGAGCCTGAATTCAACAATTAATCTGGACGCTAAAAAGTTCTTCCGCTGGTGGATGCGTGAGCTTGAATTCCTGATTCCCGATAAAATCACACATTTGGTTTATGAGACCAAGGGATTTATTATCGTTAGACCTGAAGGAAATCAGTTAGCGTTAAGCTACGTGCTTAATGGGCGAGATACATTTCATGCTCAAAAACCAGCCGAAGTGGAAGCCGAGGATTCTGAAGTTGCGTCTGAGCAAGAAGCAGAACCACAGCCGATACAAAATCCTAATGCCACCTTGCGGCCCTGGCTTTATGGCAAGTATCCAAACCGAATAGAACCGCTGGGAGTCATTGAACGCAACGCTACGGGCGTAGCACAATTCAAAGCCATGCTGGCCAAAGATGAGCGACTGGCTAAAGCCACGCTTATTGTCCGCTTAACCAAAGAAGACGCCATACAAAAAGAACTGTCCCTGCCTGCCGCCGTCAAAGACAATATTACTCAGGTGGTTGCTTATGAACTGGATCGTTATACGCCGTTCAAAGAAGATCAGGTTTATTTCGCCGTCAAGATGCTGGAAGGTGAAAATGAACCCGGACAACTCAGAGTCATGTTGATTATGACGCTTAGGGAAAACTTTGATGTGCTGCTCGAAGATATTAAAGCGATGGGCATGTCACCCTTATTTTTCGATTTTGACGCGACGCCGAATAATCTTGATCATCGCTATGACGACTACAATTTATTACCCGAAAGATTAAGAAACAAAGCATCGAACACGCCGCGTCTGGTTTATTCCGGATTAAGTTTAACGATTTTTCTACTGTTGGCTGCAGTACTCGCGCTTCCGCCCTGGTTTGAATCAGGAACTGTTAATCTTTTACAGAATAAAATTGATGCGATTGAAAAAGACGCCAAGGGTGTTAAGGCCATGCAGCTTGAAATTGACGGCATCATCGCGGAAACCCGACTCTTGATAGCTGAGAAAAAAACGGCACCGGCAGTCATAGAAATGCTCAACAAGTTAAGCACGATTATGAAAGACGATACTTGGCTGGGTTATGCGCAATACTCTGACGGACATTTGCAAATACAGGGTGAATCGCCAGCCGCTTCTGCGTTGATCGGCGTGTTGGAAGAATCTGATATTTTTGCTAATGCGCGATTTGTGTCGCCCGTAACCCAGGATACCATCAGCCACCAGGAACGTTTTCAGATTACCGTTGATGTTACGCCGCCAGATGGTTCCGCAAAGACTCCTTCCACACCTGATTCAACTGCTGTTGATTCAACCGGTACGGACGAAAACGGAGCTAGCCAATGATCAATCTCGGCAATCAAAATACACAGCGCTGGCTGGCCGTTGGTCTGCTGGCCACAGTCATCTTGACTATCGTTTTTGTGGTCATCGTTCCGGTCGTCAACAAAAGCCTGGAACTACGTGACCAAAAAAACAATCTTGTTTTCAGGTTACAGCAATACGAACGTATTCTGGCAAAAAAAGGCGGCGTGATTGCCAATATGAACGCCTTAAAAGAACAAAATCAGGCCCGCGGCCTTTTAAATAGTCAGGCCACCGGCGCTTTAGCCTCTGCTGAGGTTCAGGAATTTATTAAAAAAGCGATTGTTGAAGCCGGCGGACAGTTAAGCAGTACCCAGGCGCTACCGGTCAACACCAAAAATGATTTTAGCAGGATAACCGTCAGTGTCAGAATGACCGGCAATAGCGAAGTACTAAGGACTGTACTTTATAAAATTGAAACCTCAACACCGCTGATTATCATCAACCAGTTAGATATCAGGCCGATGCGAGGCGTAAGAAACCGGACAACCCGCCAGATTGAAGCGAGCAATGAATTAAATGTTAACTTCCAGGCGGTCAGTTTTATGAGAAAGCAGCCCAAATGAATAAGAAACTCATAAATGTATTAATAACGGTCTGCATCGGCTTGTCTGTGGTGATTGCTGCGGAATGGTTGTTTGCAACCTACACGGAACGCAATTTACTGGCTGAGATTAGCTCAGAAGTTGCTCCAGACTATAAATCGGAAGAATTGCCGACCATAGAACTGGCCAAACAAACCGAAGACAGCTATACCGATCTGGTTACCAGACCTTTATTTATTAAAGGCAGACGGCCTGTAGAAGAACCCAGTCCCGAAGCCGAACAGGCCGCAGTAACCAACGTTGTTTTCGATTGGCAATTAAACGGAATATTCGGAAAAGCGGATCATCAATCCGCTTTTTTAAGCCGTTCCAAATCGAAAGCGGCCAAAGACAATTTCAGAAAGCTCAGCGTCGGCGAAGATCTTGACGGCTGGAAACTGACTGAAATATTCGCAGACAAAGTTATGTTTAGACAAGGCGGCAGTGAAAAAGAATTACTGCTACGAAAACCTAAACAGAAAGCATTATCTCGTACCAACGGTGCTGCACCGGGTACAGTTCCTCCTGACCCAAACGCCGCCCCTGAACCGGCAGCGGATACTACTGAAATTATTAATGAAGAGACACCTGAGGGTAACCAATAATGACTAAGGTCAAAAAATTAACAACAACGGGCTGTCTGCTGGTTGTAGGTTTATCACTGTCAAGTTGTGAACTGCTCGGCCCAAAACAAGCGGCTAGATTACCGTTGCCGCCCGTTAAAACTGAGCCCGCCGAAGACCCATCAAAAAACCAGGGCAAAGTTCTGCCTACCGAAAAACCCAGAGCCAAAAGTGAATTATTCCCCGGTACAGGACAATATGTACCCAACTCTCCCGAAACACACAGAAAAACCAAGGCGGGCGGTGAGGGTTCTTACAGTTTAAACTTTGATGAAGCTGATTTGGGCGAAGTGGCCAAGGTGGTGTTAAGTGACATCCTGGGGCAAAACTATGTACTCAGCCCCAAAGTCACCGGTAAGGTAACTTTGCAAACCACCGATCCGTTAAGCAAAGACGAATTGATTCCTACGCTGGAAATGCTGTTGCGCATGAATAACGCGGTGCTGATTAAAGACGCCAGCATTTATCACATCGAACCGGCCAGCGAAGCTTTGTACAGTTCCAATTTTGCCGCGCCCGGTGTCGCCGGTAAAACCGGTTATCAAGTCCGGGTCATTCCGATCAGAAATGTCTCTGTGGGTGATCTGATGGAAGTGCTTAAACCCCTGGTTCAGGAAAAAACTATTCTCACCACCGACAGCACCCGCAATATTCTGGTTGCTTCCGGCACCCCGGATGAACTGGCGCGGGTAATGGACATGGTCAGTACCTTTGATATCGATGTGTTGAAAGGCCGTTCTTTTGGGCTTTATCCCTTGGCCCATACCGAACCGGAAACCATCATTAAAGAACTGGAAGAAGTGTTTGCCACTAAATCCAAAGACGACGACTCCAGCTTTTTCCGCTTTCTGCCTATCGAACGCCTGAATGCGGTTATGGCGATTACCCATCAATCGCGCTATTTACAGGACATTGAAAGCTGGATCACTAGACTGGATAGAGCCAATACCGCGTCCGGCGGCGGCGTCAACGTTTATAAAGTTCAACATACCAATGCCGAAGAACTGGCCGACACCTTGAACGGCATTTTCACCGGCCAATCATCAGGCAGTACATCAGGTAAAGTGGCGCCAGGTAAAAAAACAGCTGAAGTCACCAATAAATCTGCTACCGATCCTTCCCAGGCTGCAGGTGGAACTGGCGGAACTAGCGGTATGTCTACCTCAACCAGCAAAAAGAAATCCAGCAGTAAGTCGGGCGGCGGCTCCTCAACAGGAACTGCGACTGTTGCTGATGTAGAAAATGTCAAAATCATTTCCGATAAAGGCAATAATTCCTTGATTATTGTTGCAACACCTCGTGAATATGAAATCGTTCTGCCAATTATTAAACAACTCGATATCATGCCGTTGCAGGTATTGATTGATGCAACGATAGTCTCTGTTAAGTTGACGAATGGTTTAAAATACGGGATATCATGGTATCTATCACATGGTGATGATGCTGTTGGTAGCAATAACGATAAGGGAGGATCAACATTGCTAGGAACTGCTGCGGCTGCGGCTGCGGCTGCCTCAACTGGCGGGCTTAGCGCTGTATACAGCGCCGGAGCAATAAAGGCTCTTTTAAATTCACAAGCAAATAACGGAAATGTTAATGTAATTTCATCGCCTTCTCTAATGGTATTGAATAATCAGGACGCGAAGATAAATATTGGTGATCAAGTGCCTATTCAAACCAGTACTTCGTCGCTTCCTGTGTCTGGAGGTACTGCAACACCCAGCATAGCCTTAGGAACTTCAATACAATATAAAGACACCGGTGTTATGTTAGATGTAACACCCAGAGTCAATGCAAATGGCATGGTGATAATGGACATTAAGCAAGTTGTCAGTAACGTAGCTGAAGCTCTTACTACATCAGCAATAACTTCGCCTACCATCCAGAAAAAAGAGATTGAAAGCTCCATTGCTGTAAATGATGGAGAAACAATTGTTTTAGGTGGTTTAATTGATGAGAATAACACTGAAACAAAAAATGGAATCCCACTATTATATGACCTTCCTTGGGTAGGCCCATTATTTGGTAATACATCGGTGAATAGAACAAAAAATGAATTAGTTGTTCTAATCACTCCACGCGTAGTAAAAACCAAACAGGATTCCAGACAGATATCTGACGAATTCAAACGCAAATTAACCGGTATTTACGAAAGCAGAACTGTTGTTCCAGAGAGTTCAACTATTAAATAAATTTAAAACTGACTGCCCAAAACGCCAAAGCCGGCTTTGGACTCCACTACTGTATCCGGAGTTCAAAGCTGGATTTGAACGTTTTACACCCATCCTCAAACTAGTAAAATCCGCAGGTAACTTTCAGCGAAAAAGAAAGGCTTAAGTGAGA
>CAILCX010000029.1 GCA_903832775.1 uncultured Methylobacter sp.
GATCAGCAATTTAAGGAAATCGAGTCCAGGCACGTAATAAGCCAAACCGCTAACGATGCCGGCCATAAACGTCCAGATCAGAATAGCCCAGAGGGTCGCTTGTCGGGCAGACTTAACCTGAGCGGATAAAGCTGCCATCATCGCGGTAAAGGGTAGAACGATTAAGACTAAATTAACGATCAGAGCCAGCAAGTCCGGCATTGCAGAGAAAAACAGCGACGCATCACGACTTAGAACCAGTGCCAAGGTGCTGAAGGCTGCCGCACTTATCAACAGTGCCTGAATTAGCATAACGCCTGTAAACCGGCCAAAAAAGATCCGGTCGCGACTACTGCGCAGCACAATAAATCGTAAGGTACCTCGCTCCCGATCGGAGCAGGTTTGATCGGCCGAAAGCGTGATACTCAACATTGGGAAGATGATTAGCGCCAATTGCCAAAACACGTCGAATTCAGGAATAGACCAATGCTGGCTTGAACCCAAACCGATAAAATCAAAAAGATTGAAGTGTTGGTTTAAACCATGATCCTGAACCGCTATGCCAGCAGCAAAGCGAAGCGGGTACAGTAGGATAAAATACCAAGTGACCGCAAAAGTGACCATAGACAGCAAGCCTTTTCGGGTTGCAAAGCTTCTGTTGAGTTCAAACTGACAGATCAGTAAGAGGTGATTAAAAAAACCTGGCTGCATTGTTTTATCTTCGACAAGTAGACTAGCATTTACCGTAATCGGTACTTTGGCCCATTTTACCTGGATTACGCCGCTCAACTGTAAATTAAACTGATGATGCACTTTCAAAGGACTTAATAAGGATCTGCCCACTTAGTGTGGCAGATTAGTGTTATATGCGCTAAATCCTGTCTATTCATGAGATACTTCAGACCAGTGTAAGACCATAACTGTAATCAATTAACCGAGAATAATCCATGACACCTTATATGTACACCTCGTCAGTACCCGTTTTCAAGCAGCTATTGAACAGCCTCAGTGCCATTTTGACCAAGGCTGAAGCGTTCGCCACTGATAAAAAATTTGAGCCAAACGTATTGCTGGATGCGCGACTCTTCCCGGACATGTTCCCCTTAAGCCGCCAAGTGCAAATCGCCACCGATTTCGCAATGAGTGTATCAGCGCGACTGGCTGGTGTTGAGGTACCGGCATATGATGCTAGCGAACAGAGTTTTGCCGAGTTGCAGACTCGCATCAGCACGGCCTTAACGTTTATCGACAGTCTAACACCCGCGCAATTCGAGGGCAGTGAAACCCGTGAAATCGTATTACGCCCGGGCACTCCGAAAGAGAAAACATTGCTTGGCCACGCCTACCTGTCCAACTACGGCTTGCCGCAATTTTTCTTCCATGTCACCACTACCTATGGTATTTTGCGGCACAATGGCTTGGAAGTTGGCAAAGGCGACTTTATGGGTGCCTATTAAGACAGTTCAAAATTAGAGGGCTTGCGGTGCATAAGGACTTCAGGCTCTTTTTAGTCAAAATCATTTCAACTATAGAATTATGGTCAATATTCTTAATCCAGAGCCATGTTGATTACCAATCTTGAGCATTTTTTAGCGACAGATGGAAGCATTGCTCCTAAAGAGGGGCCTGCACTCCGACTTGCTGATTACCTTACAAAGATTGTCGTTGCTGAAACGGCATTGTGTCAAACGCAGCCTGAAACAATGGTCGTTCGATGTCGGAGACGTCCTAATCGAAAACCATGCGCGGGGGAGATTGATAGTTATATTGACCCTGTGACGAATCAAATTATTTGGTGGTGTTCGGTATGTGAAGAACAGGGTTCAATCAGCCATTGGCAAGGTTCGCTATGGGATTGCACCGACAACGCTCAATCGCACTGATAATGGCGGCAATCGATGCAAATATGGGTTGATGCAGACGCCTGTCCAAAAGCGATCAAAGACATTTTATTTCGGGTGGCAGAGCGTTTGGGAATCACGACCACTTTAGTTGCCAATCAATATCTACAAAGACCACCCTCACGGTATATCCAGTTTGTGCAGGTAAATTCCGGATTTGATGTGGCCGATAATGAAATCGTCAAAAGATTAAGCAGTGGCGATTTGGTGATTACCGGCGATATTCCGTTGGCGTATGAGGTGATCTGCAAAGGCGGCCATGCCATCAATCCACGCGGCGAACTTTATACCGTCGACAATATCAAGGATCGTTTGAATATGCGTGACTTTATGGATACGTTACGGTCTAGCGGAATCGATACCGGTGGCCCTTCTGCGTTAAATTCACGAGACATACAAGCGTTTGCTAACCAATTGGACAAGTTCTTGGCTCAACAGGGTCCTGTAAGGATAACGCTACGTTAATTCAAGCAACCCCATGATCAACCGGTTTTAATGCAACGCTCATCATCGTGCTGAGGATTGTTGACCCAAGCACTGACCCTTGTTGCCGTCATCTGCTCATAGGCCTGATTGTTTAGCAAAGCAAAGGCTTGATCAATATCGGCATCTTTATCTAGCCAATTATGGTATTGATCGGTCGGAATAACGACCGGGATTCGGTCATGGATGAGGTTCATCAGATCAGTAGCCGCAGTCGTAATGATCGTACAGGAATACACGGTTTCTGTATTGTGCTGCCATTGCTCGCAAAGCCCTGCAAAGGCAAATAGTTTCAGGTTCAGCGATGGATATGAAACGCCTGTTTACCAGACTCGGTTTTTAGCCACTCGTAAAACCCTGTGGCCGGTATCAGGCAGCGACGATGGTTAAACGCAGAACGAAACGAGGGTTTTTTCGCGAATGGTTTCACTTCGTGCATTGATCAGATGTGAGCAGTTTTTGCTGTCTTTGGACCACGAAGGCACCAGACCCCAAAACAAATTGACGGCTTTTTTTTTGAGTGATTTCAAGCTCTACAATGTTTAGTATTTTTTGTGCCGGAGCGATGTTGTAGCTGGGCAAAAAGCGCGCCGGCCCTAGCAATTGAAAATGTTTAACGATAGCATCGGAACTGGCTGTCAGATTGTAGCGACCGCACATAGTTGTCTCTGCCTATTGTTTCTGATACGTAGCGATCAGTTCGGCTTGTTCAAGGATATGTCCTTTCATCGCTGCTTCAAGTTGAGCCTTGGTTGGTTACTTCAGGTCGGGCAGTTCTATGTCCAGAGCAAATAACATGTGAAAATAACGGTGCCTGCCAATGGGCGGACAAGGACCACCATAACCGATGCGTCTGCCAAGCCCTGGTTTAACCAGCAGTTGAAAGATAAAATATTCGGCGGCTTCACCAATTCCGCCACCATGAACGGCGATAAGCATTCCACACTGCATTACTTTTTCACCCTGGCTATGCAACATTCAGGCATTTGGGCTGGCACAGGTCTGATGCCATCCAATACCAAAGCGGCTCAGCGTGATGATGTAAATTACGTGGGCTCTTTTGCCGGTGCGATGATGCAAAAACCCTCCGATGCCAGTCCTGACTAGGACAATGTCGGCGATTTGGCGACGGCCAGATTGTATGGTGCACGCGTTGCAGACCTTGCATGTAAAATTATCGGTAACTTATCAAGGTGTATCACTATGTTAAAGCTCAGAAAATCTTCAGAACGTGGTTATGCCGATCATGGCTGGCTGAAAAGCTATCACTCGTTTTCATTTGCCGATTACTACGACCTTGAACATATGGACTGGGGTAATTTGCGGGTGATTAATGAAGACCGTATTGAACCGGGCACCGGCTTTGGTAAGCACAGTCACCGCAATATGGAAATTATCAGCTATGTGCTGTCAGGTGAACTTGCCCATCAAGACAGCCTGGGCAATATCAAAGCGATTCCGCCTGGCGATGTGCAGCGTATCAGTGCCGGCAGCGGCGTGACCCACAGTGAGTTTAATCACGCCGAAGGCTGCATAACGCATTTTTTGCAGATTTGGCTTGAGCCCAATGAACAAGACATTTCTCCGAGTTACGAGCAAAAAACCATTCCAGCAGCTGAAAAACAGGGCGTATTACGCTTGGTCGCATCGCCCACTGGGCAGCATGAATCGGTAGTCATTCATGCTGATGCCAAACTCTATGCGGGATTGTTGGATGGCGATGAAACGGCCACTCTGATGTTGGACCCATGCCGAAAGGCTTATGTTCATCTGATCCGTGGAGAACTTAAGGTGAATGGTCAAACCATCAGCACCGGCGATGCGTTATTGCTGGAGCAAGAACGCCAAATCCAGATTACCCATGCCAAGCAGGCAGAAGTATTGGTATTTGATTTGGCGGCTTAATGGCTCCTAAAGGCTCAACCCCGGATTTCACCTTATTGGTCCTTAATCAAAGCATACAGGGTTTACAGCCAACATGAACAAAGAAGCACATAATTTACCAAGTTCTGTTTTGTATTTTTCTCACGGAGGTGGCCCGTTGCCCCTGCTGGGCGATATTGGTCATCAGAACCTGCTGGATTTTATTAGAAAGGTTACGCCAACGCTGATAAAACCGGCTGCAATTTTAGTCATTAGCGCGCATTGGGAAGAAACTAAGCCAACGATTACCAGCGGGATGTTTCCTTCGTTGATCTATGATTATTATGGCTTTGCCAAAGAAGCCTATGAAATTGAATATCCTGTACCGGGTTCGCCAGAATTAGCCAACAAGATTTTCAAGCTATTAGGCAGTGCTGGCATTCATGCCGAGCTTGATGATCAGCGAGGCTTTGACCATGGCTTATTTGTGCCGTTAAAGCTGATGTATCCGAAGGCAAATATTCCCTGCGTTCAATTGTCTCTGGTCAACAGCTTGCAGCCTGAAGCGCATATCCGGATGGGCAAGGCTCTCGCCGATTTGAGAAAAGAAAACGTTCTTATCATTGGCTCGGGTTTTTCATTTCATAATCTTAAAGCGTTTTTTGCACCATCGACACAGCAATCTCAGGCACTAAATCAGTCCTTTGAGGAATGGCTGATCGATACCTGTTCTAATAGTCAGTTAACTGAACAGGCGCGGGAGCATAGCTTGATAAATTGGGAGAACGCGCCCGCCGCAAGCTATTGCCATCCGAGAGCGGAGCATTTGCTGCCGCTGCTTGTTTGCTATGGTGTCGCCGGAACAGCGGCAAAACATGTATTTAAATTCGAAATCTTGGGAAAAATGGCAAGTGCTTATGCTTGGTAAATCGTTCTCTCCAAAAAGACGGTACACTTATCTGACGTAGATTATCGCCATCAAGAGCAATGATGAGCGTAACGCTGAAGGCGTTATCTATAGATTTAAGGAACGGGCGCCAGGGGCTTTATATGGGCCGTGTTAAAGTAAAAAGGCTTCTAGGAGGCTGTCCGAGAATAGAAGCACCAAATTATTCTGGCTGAATTTCATGTCGTCCAATTCCCATGCAGAGCCCGGAAAATTAACAGTTAATTTTACAAATAACTAATATAAACA
>CAILCX010000030.1 GCA_903832775.1 uncultured Methylobacter sp.
AAAATGGTCCATGCCATTACGAGATTGGAAACCCGCTATTAATCAGTTTATGATTATGTATCAGGACAGGATGCCTAATTTTAATTATTAGAGGCAGTTACACGGATTTTTTTACACCCTCTTTTTCATGACATTTACGATTGTAAGATATTGAAATTTAAAAGTATAAATTTTTCAAAATTGAATTATTAGAGGCCTCCTTAAATCATTCCCCCACAGTTATCGTTTGGATAAATTTTTTTTCTTTATTATTCTGGTCGTAAATTATCCAAGGCATATCGGCTTTTGGCATTCGGGCACGACCCATTTCAATTGAAAAAGATACTGCCATAGCAGGAAATATCGAAAGTGGAGTTGTTTCTCCATGTACTTCTTTAATTTTAATCATTAACTTTCTCACAATTGCTCGCATCATCGAAAGTTGAGCTTTAGATCGTATGTTGTCATTGCCAATATGTTCTTCGTGTACGGTTAATTCCCATATCGACACATTGTCACCGATAACATTTTTAATCCGCTCATGGCTAATAGAGTCGCTTAGCGAAATAACTAAAACAGGATTACCACTTAGTTTTATCGGTTTTTTTATTATAAATTCAAAACCTTCCGGAAACTCCTGCCAATGCCAACCATTAGGCTCTCTGATTGGCTGGTAGGTATCAACTGCTATTTTGTCTGTAAATAAGGCCCCCATTTGAATCAAAAGTGGAATTGGTGCTAAACAGAATAAAGAGAAATGCTTTGTAGCATCACTTTCTATCAAGGTCACAACCTTCTGTTCAAATACTCGTTTTAAATGCGCCGATTCAGATTCCCAGAAGGCCGCACTCTTATCTTCATGAGAACAGGACATGGAAAGGCATACGGGGTTTTCAGATACAGGGTACCTTTCGGGGAACATGGCTGCCATAGCATCTTCCTGCTGCAATGGTGACCGTTGTTCACCAATATTGCTTCCATAAAAGACCACATGAGATTTCTTATTGGCTACAATACCGGCAACTGTAATGATACGCAGCTCATGTTCAATTTTCCATTTCTGAAGCAGCAAAGCGGAATATTTTATTCCTTCTTGATCCTGATCGATTGTTTTATGACAATCGTGGCACATCAACATTAGATTTTTGACTTCATTGAGGCCTTTCGGATTCATTTTGAATGGCCCCCAACCACGCGGACCTTCTTCAGAAAATGAATAGATGTGAGCCTTCTCCGAAATATTAACCCGCTCCTGTGTTACCGGAGACTTATAAAGCAAGCGGTTACATCCGTTGAATTGGCATCTTCCGGCTGCCCGTGCCCATAATTCCCTTTCAATTTCCCTTTTAATATATCGGGTTACTTCCTTTACGTTCTGTTTTCTGTCACTCATACAACTTTCACTATAAATTCACCGCTACGTGCAATACATATACCGTTTTTTACGATGAAACACTCGGCCCAATGAGTACCCCGATATGCAGTAGGCTCTAGTCGTGTTTTAGTTCCTAATTCAAAAGAGCAATCGCCACTACTTTGATAAAAATCACCTCTCAGGCATTTAGCATTCGTTGCATCATAACCTGTATTCACAACCTGCCAATAAATTTGAAAAGGCTGCGGTACATTAGTTTTTGCTTTAAAACATATTTTCTTTTTTTTCTCGACCGAGTCACCACTGTTTAATTGAAATCTAGTTGAACCATCAGAAAAGAGCATCCACCCATTCTTGTTATAACTTGCAGTTATTAAAGCCTGGTAATTAAGTTGTACGGGCCATTGTGATTCTGGCAATTGCCGATGCGTAACATTAAGAAGTATCTCATTGTATTTTAAAGTATTTGTACTGCTTTGGTTTTCTGGGGAAAACACATGTTTTGCAAAGTGATCTTCATCTAACTGCTCGGCAATATTGATAAAATCTTCCTTTGCCCATTCAACCCACTGGAAGAATGCCTTCGCTCTAGCGTGATCATCTTCATGCCATTTGTCAGCAAAATTTTCTTCTGGATTTGTTGGATTTGGAATGTACCAAAGACCATCAGCTGTTCTTGTAATCAGGGTGTAGGCTGATTTAGTCATCGCTTCATCGAATCGAAACGTTGCTTGGATTTGAAGTGCATGTCGGGATAATGTGCCTATCAGACTACTCAGTGTTTCATGAATAGTAGATTCGTTACGGTAAACTTGCGCAGCCAATACCGTGATAACCATCGAGATCGGCTTGTACTTCTCATTTTTTTTGTGACAGAAACGAATATCCCTGTGCCTTTTCAATATCTGGATAGCTCTCTGTAGCGGAGTCTTTACATGAATATTTGGAACGGAATCTCGGTCATTGAAAAGCGCATCTCTCCTGTAATTCTCGAAAAGAGCCTGTTTTTGAACCTGCTTTACACTTTCAAAAACAGCTTTATTTTTCTCATAAAACCATTCTGCAAATCCCTTGGGATTGCTGGATGACCAATCATAAATCCCAGTATCACAACACCGGTCTGTTACAGCTAATGCGTTGTTGTACCAGGAATATTCCTTAAAAGTATTCCTGCTTTCCTGAACAGAAGGCAGTATATCCATATGAAAACCAACGCCATCCTGTTCGGCATAATTAAGTGTCCAGCATCGCTTACCTTCATCATCTAGCATTTTTTGATAAGTGCCATGGGCCTTAAGATGGTCGCCCAACTGATGTTTTACAATTTTGGCCGTGGTGGTTGCTTTTTTGTGTTCCAGACGGCAAACAACGTCGATGTCATAGTCTGCGTCTTTACTGTCTTTGTATGGACGAATTTCTGTCCCTAACTTAAATGATCCTTGCAGGTAAATGTCTGGTTGATCATTGGTTCCATCGTATTTACCTTCCATCAAATAGGAGCGCATATTCTCAAAACGTTCCAGAGCTTGTTTATATTTGGATGGTGAAATATCCAGTTTCTGTGCAGCCTTCTGCAAAGCCTCTTCTCGGGTGACGATATTGCCCATATTTATCTCCTAAATTTATACGCGATAACTACTATATATGGATATATTTTTATTTATCAACCCTACATATAGATTATTTAAAATTAAAACCGATAGCTTAGGAGTAAGCTAGATATAAAATCATTAGCAGTGTCGAGCAACAAGTAATCCTGAACGGGTACTTGCCAGTGTCACCGTGTCAAACAATTTGTATTCATCATACAAATGGCATAAAAGGCTACAGATTTGAGCTATATGAATTTTGTCTAATTCGTGCGTTACTAAGATTAGACTTTATCCAAATTAAAAATATTCGGATCAACTTTTCGTAATGTGTGACTTTTCGACAATTAATTACCAATGAATTATTAACTGTTAGCTGAAAATGTACGTGTAACTGGCTGTTAGTATTATTGATTAAAATCAAATAACTTATAAAAAACACATGCACGACATGCACAATTGATCATGCAGAAGTGAGTGAAAGATTTTTTATTTAATCGGCTAATATCAGATTTGTAACATAGCGGTAATGATTTGGTGCTAGGATTTATCTGTAGTTTATAAAGTCGAAATAAGTCCAAAAAAGATCTTCAATCTTTCACTGCCATGGACGTCTTAAAGTTATTTGGTTTAAGCTATTTTCCACCATTGTTTTACCACCCCCCCATCAGCATCTTCCGACGATCCCCAGCATCCAGCACCTTACTGCAACTATCCCAGTCAATATTAGTGACCTGACTATAACGCTCATCAAATGGATGGCGTTTTGGAATGCTGCGAATCTTACGTTGTGCCTCCTGCGCATCGCCGAGTGCAACATCTACCCAGGCATCTTCAAGTATGTCTGGCACTTGCCCAAAAAGCTCAAAAATATCTTCCAGCCGTTCCGATAACAGCTCATGCACCCGATCTTCAACTGATCCACGATAACGCATGTTATACAGCAATACCTCATCACGAATTTGACCAATGCGCTGAATACGCCCTTTACGTTGTTCCAGTCTGGTTGGGTTCCAAGGTAAATCGAGATTGATTAACGTGCCTAAGCGTTGCAGGTTAAGGCCTTCGCTGGCCGCATCAGTACCTAAGACCAAACGTAATTCTCCAGTGCGCACCATACGTTTAATGTCATCGCGCGGCAGTCGTTTGAATTGACCATTTATTAATAGCCCCGAACGATTACTGCCCGCATAAATTGCAATTTGCTCGTCGGGAATATGATGTTCTGATAACTGATTAGCCAGCCACCAAACTGAATCATAATATTGCGAGAAAATGATGCAACCCAACTCAAGCCAACCCTTTTTAAATAAATAATCCACTACTTTTTGATACTTGGGATCATTTTCTTGATCAGATTCCAGCGCGTTTAAACACTGCTGCAATAACTTAATTTCAACCGCAGTAAGGTCTTTCATACTCTCAGATGCAGGGCTTTCCATGTCGTCTTCATCTTCTGAAACCAACAAATCGCTATCGGCTTCAGTATTCCATTCATTCAACAACTTTTCTACGGTTCTATGGCCTGCATACATCGTGCTACCAATACGCCGTAGCAACAGCGTCTTAAAAAAACCACCGCCTTTAACACGCGTACTTAGTGCAGCACAAAACTCTTCCGCCAGGTTATAAGCCCGTTGAAAATATAAGGGCAAAACGATGGCTTCATGTGCTTGCTCACCAAATAACTTAACCTTTACCGGCTGTAGATAGGGTTCGCCCGTTGCAGGGTCTATGGTATTTTCAAGATAAGTTCGAGTACGACGAATAATATGCAGAATGAATGGATTAAACTCTCGCCCGTAGTTATCCAGCACTCGCCTTATTTGGGTTTTATCTGGCCCTAGCAGTTTGTTATAGCTTTCGGCAGAGGCAATATAGTCACTCGGTTTCAAACCTAAACGACGACGTAATAATTTAAAACTGGCGTGTTCCCGTTCATTAGGCAGCGGATTACGTATCCATTCCCAGGCCAAAGCTTCAGACTTAAGAAATGATGTTTCACCCATCACCAAGGGAACAGTGTTTTCGGCATTACGCCACCGGCTCCAGGCATCACCCAAAACTGAATCATTACCTTGGGCCAAAACACATAATAAATCAAAAGCTTCAATCGGATGCAACTGAACGGGTGTCGCCGTTGCCAGCAACATACTTTTTGTCTTCATGCCCATTTTCAGCAAAAAAGCCATCATGTTATTGGGCTCGGCTTTTTCTTCAACGGACTTGTCGTTAACCTTACGCCGACGAGAACGATGCGCCTCATCAACAATCACACATTCGTACTGAATACTCAGTAGAAAATCAGCCGCATTAGAACCTGACGTAATTAACCCTTGTGAAATAATGCCCAACTTTCGCGGACATTTTGTAATACTTTCCGGCCCAGTTGCAGGCCAAACGATCCCTTGTTCATCAATCCAGTTTTTGCCCGTCCAAATGGCCGATGGCATTTCCAGCAATTCCATCAGCTCATCTTGCCATTGCAATAATAACGGTTTGGGTGCCAACACTAACACCGGTTTATTTCCGGCCATCGCCATTAACATACCGGCCAATGCCAGTTGCACTGTTTTGCCCAAGCCCACTTGATCGGCTAACACATAACGCGCACCACCTTGTTGATGATCGGCAAACGCACGTTGCACAAAAAACTTTTGATGCGGCCATAAGCCTAGTTCTTTGCGATATACCGGCGTTTCAACAATCGCTTGCTCTGGCGTAGGATTCTCCTGCCATTGTGCGGTAGTAACGGTCTCGCGCTCGGCTATCCGTTTAATGTCAGCAATCACAAAGTCGCTCAAGGGCACCGCATGATGATGATTCCACAAACCATCAAATTCATGCTGAACCCAGTCTACGGCATCACTGGAATTATCTTCCCACAACAACTCATAATTCAATTTCCAGGCGCTTAGTGACTCGTTAATGCTCCCCAAAAAACTGGTCTTAGTGCCATCGGCTAAAGTGATAACGCCAGCTTTGCCATGAATCAAACCAAACGTAGCATCGGGCAACACCCGCACTTGTAACTTGCCTGAGATCAAATAGTCGTACAGTTGTCGAAACCGTTCCCGATTGGCTTCTGGCAACAACTCCGGCTGACCGGCACACCATGATTTACGCAACGCTTGTTGTGCCGCTTTGGCAGTGCTTACATCCAAGGGGTCTAAATCAGAATTACAGATTACGCGAATACAACCACTGACTGAATCTAACGCTTCACCTGCCACTTCAAAAATACTCGACCTAAAATAACCGGCAATACGGTCATAGCACAGAGCGTTTTGTAGCTTCAGATTTAAAAAGCTTTCGTCTAAAGGATTTTCGCGGGAAGAGTGGCGGGTAATCATTGAGTGTAAGCAAGCCGTTATGGTAGTGTTAAAGTGTGATAGAGAGCCAGCACGCTTGATTTGAATCCGCCAGTTATTTAACCTTCAAATCCCGATAGAAATTTTCATGCGGCCCGACGGCCTCAAGATAAATGAGTCGAACACCTTCATCGAGTGTGTAACCCAGCAAATACAACTGTCCCTTACTGTGAAACTTAAAAACACGCAACGCCGCCAAATCGCCTTTCTTGCGCTCCCCGATTTCGGGATTTTTCTTGACCTCATCAACCGCAAAATCAACATCGGCGGCAGTGTTGTCGTGCAATTTTTTGTATTGTCGTGAAAACCGCCTGGTTTGAAAGACTTCCCAATTCATGGGTGATGGCTACGGGGCACAAACGGCTGTAAGTGTTCACGCGGTTCGGCCAGAGAAGCCAGTGACTCTGCCACAAAACTAACGGGTAAATCAGGGTTGTCAAGCGCAGCCCGGCCGACCCTTGCCCAAAATTCAATTTGACCGGCAATAGAGCGATGTTCCAACGCTGCATCCTGCTTGGCCTGCTCATAGAGATCCTGATTGATCCGTATTGAAGAAGTGACTGACATTTTAAAATCCCCGTTTAAATTACTACATTAGTTGCCATTATAGGCGTATGGTTCGTGGAAAAGAAAGATCACAGACTATGACCAGATGCAGGTATCGACCAATACTTTCAAGAATGCCGCCCCTGCTTATAATCATAATCCGGGTCAGGATCAAATTGGCCGAATAGGTTTACAATCTCCAATTGTTTGCGGCGATTAATAAACTCTTTTAATGCCGTAACAACCGTATCTTCCTTGGTTTTAAAGTGACCCACGGTTAAGGCTTCGTTGATTAAATCATCATCGATGGCAAGATTTGTAGTCATGGTAGCTATCCTCTATCAAGTTAGGCGTTATAGTTCTCAATGGCTCCAGCCAGAGTTTGCGCAGCTTCTGCATCAACTTCCCAGTGCGGCATATGATCAATATGGGCAAGTCGATTTAAGTAACGCAATATTTCAATGATTTTCTTACGATTCCCCCAATAATCGGTGACTTCCGCAACCAGGTAATTAACACCTTCTCGCGCATTTTCTTTAGTGACCGTTTCATGCAAGGCAAACAGCACATGACGCATTAACGAACCGGCAAAATTATCGCCACCCAGGTTAGAACGTTTAAACTCAGTACCGGTTTTAAAGCGTACTTCATTGGCTTTGGTGTTGGCAAACATAAATGTGTATTCGCGTACACCAAAACCTTTAGCAAGCTCCTGATACGCACCGGCACGCAATTCGCCGTGTTTTTCCAGTTCCAGACCTTTTAAATAAAAACGTTCCGAAGCCGCCAAGCCTTTCCATTGAAACTCATCAAAACCAATAGGGATAAGATGATTGCAGGCAATTTCAACGGCCTGATCTATCAGTTTTTCAAATTCGGACTTTTGGTTTTTTTGTTTTTCCCGATATAGCTCGTTTTCTATGTTAATGCCTTCGATGTTTGCGTATTGGGTCATTACTCTAAGAGCTGCGGCATAAGCAGCGAGCTGATAATCGGTGTCGCCAAAATTGGGGAGTTCTTTATCATCCAACGCCAACATATCATCGAGTTGAGCACGAACTTCATCTTCGATTAAACTGGGCAATTCATCGCGAAAAACTTCTTCATGATTAGTACGTTTTCGTAGGATTAGCAATACCGTGCCTTGAACGTAATTACCTTTTTTAAGACCTGACGAGGTTTCAGTGGCAATTGTCCAGGCTGAACTGACGTGCAGACCTGCCGCCCATAAAATCATCCCTAAATCCGCCCAAACAGCGGGGTCTTGATGGGTAAATTGAACCATTTGTAGACCGTTTTCAGGCATGTTTGCAACAAGATTGGAATAAATCTCAACCATTGCTTTTTTAAAATCATTTCCATTTCCTTTAACCGCTAAAGCAGAGCGAATGGTAGATGTCCATTCAGGAAAAGTATGAGCTAAGCCTTTTTCATACCAAGCTGTAAAATATTCACCTAACTCATGATAATTAATAGCATCTGCATAAGGTGGGTCTGTAATCCATAGATCCATTTGAGACTTAATTTCGCGAGCATCTGACGTGCAGATTAGACTTTTGCTAGGTAAATGATAAGGAGTGTATTCAACAGACGAATACCATGTCCCTTTAATTTTATTAAGTGGTCTAACAGAAAAGTTATAAAGTGTATTTAGAGCTTGATTAACAAAAGTTTGGTTCCCTTTTAGATTGCTAGCATGCTGCATCCATGCACATAGCCTTGAATTCCAATCAGCAATTTTTGCTATTCCAAGATAGCTGGCAACAGCAATTTGTCGATCGTTTGTTAAAGACAATTCTTGAAGTAATCCCGATAATAGCAACTGTCGTGGCGTGAACAAGTGATGCCAATAACTCCAACCTCTTGTCCTTATCGGCTCTTCTGTTTTATCTCCACCGCGTTCAATTTTTCGACTGGGAATAAAGCCTTTTGCCTGCCACTCGCTAAAACGTGCTGTTAATAACTCAATAACCTGCTTTTCTCGCTGTAAATCTTCAGTAGTGACCTCGCAATAATGATGACGTGTTTTCTTTACCATCTTACCTTGAGAATTCTTATCGGTATAAGTTTCTACCCAACGCACACAATAAAGCCGTTCTTGAAATACATCACCAGGACGTGGCACAAGGTCAGTATTTTCCCAGAGTCTCAAGCCATAAATGGTTTTACCATCAATTCTTTTGTCTCCACGTATTTCTGGAATTGAAAAACTTTCACCTGTATCAGGACAAACCATACGCGCATTCTGTAGCGTGCCTATCTTAGCTTTAGCAAAGGTTTCCTTATCAGCATTAAGAACCAATTTAATCTCGTAACGCTTATTGGTATGATCAGGCTTTAGTACTGCACAAATATTATCTTTTTCGCTGATGACCCAACTGGGAGCTAATGGCAATAAATAATCGGTGGTTGGACATACTGCTTCCACGCAATACAAATACGCATCAGCGCGCCATCCTTGTGCATTATGCTCAATACCCCAAGCGGTAATTTGTTTATCAGCCGTATTAAATGTGGTTTGCTGTGCCTTACGTACTTTCTCCTGCACTTCTTCGCCGCCACCGATTAAATGAATGCTTGCCCAAGTCAGTAAGACTGCGGCCGGATTAAGGTCTGAGCCATATGCTTCACAACCGATACGCGCGGCTTCAAAAGGAATCGAACCGCCACCGCAGAACGCATCACCAACTTTGGGCGTATGACCAAAACGACTAATGCCAAGCTGGTCTATCAGTTGTTGAATATTTTTAGCTGTAGTGCCTAAGTGCGAATTAATGTCTTGCCATGCCGTCTCGCTTGGCCCTTCGATTTGTTCAGGACGGTCGCAGTATTCAAGTTTTTCGTCGTAACTTAACCTTTCAAAACAGCTGCGGGTAACCTCATCTTTTGTTTCTTGGCATAAATCTTTTGACCAGCGCACACCGCCTCGATCATTGACCTCAAAGTACAGTTTTGCTTCTCTTTCCGGCAACCAGTTTGCTATCGTTTTTGCTGGAATTGCTTTAGAGCAGCGTTGCCACAAGCCATCAGAATCCATCGTCAGAATTTTTAAAAAAATCTCGCGGTCTTTTTGTGGGTTGCTACCAGCTGGCATTAACATGCCTAGAATAGAGGCGCGAATTAATATTAACGGTTTACGCCCCCACCATTTACCCAATCCGGTTAAAGTTTGACCTAAATTTGCTTTACGCTCTTTATAGGATTCTTTGGATATTAAGGAGACAGGAAACTGCGTTTCAATAAAGGTCTTATCGGTTTGTGGCATAGTAGGCAAAAAATTTGTTAGGCTAGGATGAACTGTTGTGTTTATTCAAACCAGTTTTGTAAGTCTAAATTTTGGAAGTTCTCAAAATCTTGAGTATTTCGAGTCACTAAGGTTAATTTTTGAGTAACAGCAATTGCAGCAATCTCGCCATCAGCATAAGCACAGGTAAGTCCTTGCCGTTGTAATCTGGCCCGCTCTATTGCATACCAATCTGCGGCGGCTTGGTCGTAAGGCAAAACAATCAATCCATTAAGCAACAGCATGTCCAAATAGGATTGAAGTTGCTTTTTCCTTTTTGACGCTACCAGCAATTCACAACCATAGACCAGCTCATGCCAGACTATTGCTGCCGTTGCATACTCACCGTCATGATTGGCAAAATGATTTAACACCGTATCATCAGGCTTTAAGCGTGCCGGTTCTGACAGAATATTGCTATCCAGCAAATAGATTATTCGTCCCATGAAAACTCTCGCCCCTGGCTTGCA
>CAILCX010000031.1 GCA_903832775.1 uncultured Methylobacter sp.
ATCGGCATCCGCTTCGGCTTGCTTGATCATGTCTTGTGCGGTTTTATCGGTAATCACACCTTGCTTGACCAATTGCTTGATCAGATTGGTGGTGGTATTGCGCAACTTTAGCAATTCCTCCTTTTCACCCGCCTGGGTCAAGCCGGCTGCGCACATTAATGCTAAAGCCAGTAGCGGTTTTTTGTTATCCATGGGTGTTTCCTGAAATTGTAAGATTAAAGTCGTGATGAAATTTTAAATTTAATAGGCTGTTCCATGCCGGGAGGTGGCGCTTCGCCGGCTTTTTTAAACTTGCCTAACAGTCTTTCCAATAATTTGTCGATCTCGGGATCGTTACTGCCTTTGGCCAAATCAAAGCGCGACACGGTGCCGTCCGGATTCAGCCAAATCTTGACGATCGCGGTATAACTTTTTTTACGTAATTCGTCATGCTCGGACAAAATTTCGACCAAACTGGATTTTATGGTTCCGGCATACCAGGCATTGGGGTTGCCACCACCTAAAATACCTTTACCGCCTTTTCTGGCGGCCAACCCAAACGCATCCGAACCGGCTACGCCTTCAGCATCCAGACCGGTATCTCCGGCAGGTTGCTCAGCCACATCCGGCAACGGCTCGGGGTCCGGCTCCGGTTCTTCCATTTTTTGCTCCACTTTTTCCTGTTCAGGTGGTGGCGGCTCAACTTTGGGCGGTGGCGGTGGAGGCGGCGGTGGTTTTAATATCGTAATCGGCTGAATTTTCTTTTCATGCTTGGGCGCTTCATTAGTGAAATTGCTGATGATTTTGACCACATAGCCAATCGCCGCAAGCAAGATCAAGCCGCCAATGATTTTAGGAATATAAACCCTGAAATGTTTGTTCATGCTCATACGTCTGGCTAATCCTACTTAACCAGATTTTGGGTCACTAAACCGACCTGGGTAATTTCCAATTTGCCGAGCAAAGCAAGAATGTCGATTACACTTTGATATTGCACGGTGGAATCACCTTTCACGACCACTGGCAAGGCAGGATTAACGGCTTTGTATTGTTGTAAAGTCGTTTCAAGTTGTTCCATGGTCACCGGAAAAGTATCCAGAAAAATCGTGCCTTCGGCTGTTACGGTAATAGCTTTGGTTTGCGGTTTGGACAAACTGGGTGTATTGCTGGCTTTAGGTAGATTAACCTGAACGCCCTGAACGGCAGCCGTGGTCATTAAAATAAACACGATCAATAATACGTAAGCCAAATCCAGCATCGGCGTGACGTTGATTTCGTCATACGCCGCATTTTCTTCTTGTAATTTCATGGTCAAATTTCTCTAGCAGTGTTTTCTGTATTCATAGGGCGAGCAAGGTATGCCTTACCCTGAATCAAGTATGTTGTTCAGCCAGTTTGGCGACAAACTCATCAACAAACACATGCATATCAGCGGTAATTTCTTTAATACGACCACCTAAATAGTTGTAACCAAACAAACACGGAATCGCCACAATCAAACCGGCAACTGTTGCGGTTAATGCACCAGCAATACCCGGCGCAATCGCGTTAACGTTAACTTCACCACTTACCGCAATCGCGGCAAAAGTAATCATTACCCCGATAACCGTACCCAAGAGGCCAAGGAACGGGCCGCCGGAAATAGCAATGGTCAATAACACCATTTGTGAGTTTAATTTTTGTAATTCACGGATAACGACCGCATCCATAGTCGCTCTAACAGCGTTCATGGCTTGAGCGGATAAAACCTGATCATTGGAACTTTCAGCTTTTTTCAAGCGACGATTCATTTCTTCAACACCAACATGATAGATGCGATAAATGGTAGAACCGGTAAAAGCACCATGCTTGCTGGTAAACGACAATAACAAGGGTGATTCATCAAAATCATGATCACCTTCAGCTTCTTCACTGTTTAGCTTATCAATATCTTGTGTATCTAATTGACTATAAGCCTGTTCAAACTTTTTGTTTTCGCTATGTACACGATTTAACACGATGGCTTTAACAATCATCACCATCCAACTGACCACAAACATTACGCCCAGGATACCGATAATGACCCAGCCATCTGTCGTTACATTTTTTAACGAGCCCATAATCAGGGACTCGCCACCTTCTTCACTATCTGGCGTGGTATCTTCACCGTAAGTTAACAATGCAGAAGATACGCCCTGCATTTGTGCATCAAATTTGATGGCATTGGCATCAAGCGCTACTTTATATATAGACAATTGATCCAGAGAACCGGTCAAACCACGAGCGCCAGCCGCATCTGCACCTACCGTCATTTCTGCGGACAAGTCACGTGTTGCAACACCTAATGAACCAACCGACACACCATCGACATACAATACCAAGGTACCGAAGTTTGCGATTAAAGCCAGATGATGCCAGGAACCCATCGCCAAAGGCATTGGTGCTTTGAATTCTTGTTTGGAACCGGCATCGACTTCGACATAAGGCGTTTCACCCCAAATCGATAATGTCACGCTACTGCCTGGACCTGTTCTTTGAAAAACAACGCTATTGGTTTGTGCCTGGTCAATTTTTACCCAGGTTGAAACAGTCCAGCCGGTTTCAGCAGACATTTGAAATGAAGGTGTAGCAGGAATATGAATAATCTGGCTACCATTAAATACGGCCGCATCGCCAATCAAACCGCCTTCACCAATAGTTGAAGTCATAACGCCGGGATTGTTGCCATAAGCGGTAACATCCTTAACGCCAGCGGCGCTGAACGGATAGCTTAATACTTGATTTACATCAAAAGCACCTTTGGCATCCTGCGCATCAACAGCAGTTTCATTTCCGTAATAAAGCCAGATAGCCGGATCGGTAGCCGTTGCAATGTCTGCTGGCAACTTGACCCAAAGCAAAGCTAATTCATTAACCACATCGAGTTTTTCAATGTAAAACTTAAGCGGTGTCGCTTCGTCAGCTGCGAGAATACGCATGTCCTTGCCCTTGTCGGCAAGATCAGCGAAAAAAGTAAAGTTTCCCGTATGTAAACGGATCAAGGCATAACCGGAAGCAGGGATAGTCATGCCATCCTGTTTCAGTTTTTGCACGTCTATTGATATTTTCTTTTTATAGCCCCAATCAGCATTCCACCAGGCAGAAGCCATAGACGGAACCAACATAAGGATCATTAACAAAAAACCACACCGCTTCATAATTTCTCTCAGTAGCATTTCAATTACTGAGATTATCCCAGAGCTACATTACAAGATTATTACGTAAGCATTTATAGCAGTGCCGTTTCTATCAATTAGTTACGGCACAAGTTGAACTGACTTATTTGAGACCGAAGAGTTGTAGCGTCGCCGGATTAGATATGCAGAACACCGGTGGCATAATAACGAAGTAGCTCAGATCCTCAAAACACGACAACCCGAGCTTTATATTGTTGAAATTTTTAGCTTGCCATTAACTTTTACCTGGCAACATGCCAACCGAACCGGGTTTAATGCGCTTGCAAGTTACAACTACATCCTCCAGGCGGCACTTGCTCTGGTTTTTATCAGAGCCAGAACAAGGCATACAACTTGGTTTGCCCTTATCTTTTACTTGTTCGACATGCCAACCATATCCCTGGGATTGGCAAAATGTTTTGGCGTATCGGGTAATATTGTTTTGCTGTGATGCTCTTGAAATGGCTTCAGATTCCAAGTCACATCTTGCTGAAGGTAATGTATTGGCCATAAGGTCACGATAAATATATTCTGTGGCCGATGCAGTGACTGAAAAAAAGGTCAATGCCATCCCTAGGAACATAATATTAAGCTTCATGATTTTCTCCTGATTATTTTTTATGTGTTGTTTATACCGCTATGGGTGACAAAAATTTCTGTTTACAAAATCCGATAAGTCCTGTTTCAACATTTAAATATTTGTCACTTTGATACTTGCGTTCAGTTCAAAACGCGAATATTCATCATGGCCGTTTCTTCCTCTAATTGCTTTTTAATCGGTGAAAACTTTTCATTCTCGCTTAGCTTTATCATTACCATGACCGCAATTAATACAAATACCGTGCAGCCTACATACAGCCAGAATTTATCTTTTACTTGAGTTTCTTCATCCATTTTATGCACCTCTTGTTTTATAATTATTATTGAAATATTCATTGCCAACCTATTAATTATTAGATCTTTTGTTTAAACCAATAGAGAACATAGATACCAATTATCAAGGAATAGACGGCTATTGACGTTCCAAAACCATCATATTCGTTGAGTGTAGGCGAACTTACGATAGCTGTGTTTATGATGTAATTTCGGGGACTTTCATGAAACGAATCTTGAGCGTAAACAACCTCAATTAAATTTAAAAATAATAAAACTGATAAAACTTTCGTTTTTTTCATGGCTGAATTCTCTAAAAGATAAAAATCTAATCGATACTGTAGCGATTTAATAAGATAGCGATTAAATATTACAATGCCTTTTATTTTTTGTATACTCTTGTTTAGAAAATTTCTCTTTATTTTATTTTCCAATACGGATTCAAATTGAATTAATAAACTCAACCACATGATTTTTTTATTAATTTTAGATAAAATATAAACATAAGAACCACTGCTTACTGCAAACTATGCTTTAATATCAGGTAAATAGACTAAATATTAAATGAAATTTTTTTAATCGACCAGCTATCACGCATAACAACTATTCGCTTGCAATGGCGCATTAATAACTATTTTTATGGCACTATGGAAAAAACTGACGTATTTGAGTTGATAGAACGAATGTCCTCGCTGATTCGTTCTGAGGAACGTAGAAAGTGCACGGAATTAGGACTGCAACCGGGGCATTTGCAAATAATGGATTACTTGTCTCGTTGCAATCGCTATAGCGATACTCCGGCAGCTATTGCTAATTATTTGGGCATGACACGCGGGACCATTTCCCAAACTTTGATATTACTTGGAAAAAAAGGCTATATACAAAAAACAGCCGATGTAAACGATTTGCGTGTAGTGCATCTTAGCCTTCTTAGTGAAGGTCGAGTTATTTTGGAAAAAGCCCGTCCTACCGATTTATACAGTAAAGCCTCAGCTGTATTTCATGAAGATAATAGCGGGGATAATGTTTTTGTTAATGCGCTGACTGCACTCCAGAAAGCCAATAAGTCGCAATCATTCGGGCTTTGTCAAACGTGCAGGCATTTCACTGAAACCTCAGAGGGGTTTCTTTGTAATCTGACCAAAGAACAGCTTAGCCAAATCGATAGTGAAAAAATATGCCAAGAACATACGCTTAGTTGACGTTTGCGATCTATACAACCTTTACTCGTATCATTCTCTTCGTAAGTTATGCCTTGAGGCAAAGTACTCCCATTCAAAACCAATGATTAGACCGTCTCAACAGACTTCGATTATTTGACCGGCTACTAATTTCGTTTTCATATTTCAAATAGTGTTGTATAGTTGATGTATGGACATACAACTTGCTACAAAACTTTTTGAATCACTGGCCTCTGGCATTCGTCTGGATGTGTTTCGCCTGCTGGTTAAACAGGCGCCCACCGGACTGGTCGCTGGCGAAATCGCCACATTACTGGATTTGCCACCGACCAATCTGTCATTTCATCTTAAGGCTATGACTCACGCCGGCTTGATCAATGTTACCCAAGAGGGACGTTACCAACGTTATCGTGCCAATCTAACTGTCATGCAGGAGCTTATAGCTTACCTGACCGCCGAATGCTGTACCGGACACCCTGAGCAATGCTTCGATACAATTCCAGATTCAACTTGTTGCAATACCGACTGATCTTTTACTTACACTTAAAATTGAGTCTCCCATTATGAACGTGCTATTTCTTTGTACAGGCAACTCTTGTCGCTCTCTGATTGGCGAAGCCACTTTCAATCACCTTGCTCCAGAAGGTTGGCATGCAATCAGTGCAGGCAGCAAACCGTTAGGTCAATTAAACAGCCGAGCCTTGGCTTTGCTTGAGCAGGAAGGAATTTCTACCGAAGGTTATTACAGTAAATCCTGGAATGATCTGCCGTTGACACCGGATATTGTTATCAGTGTTTGCGGCAATGCAGCCAACGAAGTCTGTCCAGCTTATTTGGGTCCCGTTTTGCGCAGTCATTGGGGCGTTGATGATCCATCACATGCTGAAGGTTCTGAAGACGAAATCAAAGCAGAGTTTATAGTCGCCTATAGTATTTTGCGCCATCGCATAGAACAATTCCTGGCTTTGCCGCTTGCTGAATTAAAAAATGATCATGCTCAGCTAAAAGTTGAACTGGATCGTATCGGCACTTTATTCCCTAATTGTTAAGGAATTTTATCATGACAACAATTCAAGTTTTTGACCCTGCCTTATGTTGCAGTACCGGAGTTTGCGGCGTAGACGTAGACCAGGAATTAGTCGGTTTTTCTGCCGATGTGGACTGGGCCAAGCAAAATGGCGCTGATATCCAACGCTTTAATCTGGCGCAGCAACCGATGGTGTTTGCTGAAAACGCTGTAGTAAAAAGCTTTCTGGAACGGTCCGGTGCCGAAGCTTTGCCCTTGATTCTGGTCGATGGTGATGTGGCTTTAGCCGGTCGTTATCCAAGCCGTACTGAACTGGCTCGCTGGGCATCTATTAACGTAGTAGAAGAGAAAGTCCAATCCGGATGTTGTAGCGGCAATAGTTGCAGCTAAACTATTTTGGATATCGGCCATGAATAACTGCAAGTTTCTCGATAAACCGCCACGCTTTTTATTTTTCACCGGTAAAGGCGGCGTCGGGAAAACATCAATTGCTTGCGCCACGGCCATACAACTGGCCGATGCAGGACTACAGGTACTATTGGTAAGTACCGACCCGGCATCAAACGTTGGCCAGGTTTTTGGCATTAGTATCGGCAACCATATTACGCCTGTTGAAATTGTCCCAGGTCTGGCGGCGCTGGAAATCGATCCACAAGCCGCCGCGCAAGATTATCGAGATCGCATCGTTGGTCCGGTAAGAGGGATTTTGCCTGATACGGTCGTGAAAGGCATTGAAGAACAGCTGTCCGGTGCTTGCACAACCGAGATCGCAGCGTTTGACGAATTCACCGCTTTATTGACAAACTCGGCATTGACCGCTGACTACCAACATATCATTTTTGACACGGCTCCGACCGGTCATACTATCCGCCTATTGCAACTACCAGGAGCTTGGTCTGGCTTTCTGGACGAAGGTAAAGGTGACGCTTCTTGTCTCGGGCCCTTAGCCGGACTGGAAAAACAACGTAGTCAATATCAAGCGGCTTTCAAGGCTTTGGCCGATCCTCAAAAGAGTCGCTTAATATTGGTGGCTCGTGCACAAAAAGCCACCTTACGCGAAGTGGCTCGAACCCATCAGGAATTGGATACAATCGGCTTATCGCAGCAATATTTGGTTGTTAATGGTATTTTGCCACAAACTGAAGCAATACAAGATCCTTTAGCAACCGCTATTTGTAAGCGCGAACAACAAGCATTGACTGAAATGCCAGAAGTTCTTAAGACACTACCCATTGACCGAATTGAGCTGAAACCATTTAACTTAGTCGGATTGGATACGCTACGGCAATTATTTACAACAGCCACTCCAGCCAAGATGCCGGATGTTGCTAGCCATCAATCCATTGATGTTCCGAGCCTGTCCAATTTGATCGATGAAATTGCCATCGATGGTCATGGCTTGGTGATGCTCATGGGCAAAGGCGGTGTTGGAAAAACCACATTAGCTGCTGCTGTAGCCGTGAGCATCGCAGAACGCGGCTTTCCGGTTCATCTCACCACCTCAGATCCCGCTGCCAATTTAATCGAAACCTTAAATGGCTTACTGAATAATCTGACTGTTAGTCGAATTGATCCCCATGCAGAAACCGAACTTTATCGACAACAGGTGTTAAAAACTAAAGGTGCACAACTGGATACTCAGGGCCGTGCGTTATTGGAAGAAGATTTACGCTCACCCTGCACCGAAGAAATCGCCGTGTTCCAGGCCTTTTCGCGGGTTATCCGTGAAGCGGGCAAAAAATTTGTGGTAATGGATACCGCTCCGACCGGTCATACCTTGTTGCTTCTGGATGCCACAGGCGCCTATCACCGCGAAGTCACTCGGCAAATGGACAGTGGCGCTCCTTACCTGACACCGATGATGCAGTTGCAAGATTCAAAGCAAACCAAGGTTTTGCTGGTGACGTTAGCGGAAAAAACACCGGTATTGGAAGCAGCCAATTTGCAGACTGATCTTCGTCGCGCCGGGATTGAGCCCTGGGCCTGGGTGATAAACAACAGCGTCGCCGCGACAACCGTCCATTCGCCGTTGCTTCAGCAACGTGCTGCTAATGAATTAGCTGAAATCGATACTGTCACTAATCAATATGCCCAACGATTTGCCGTCGTACCGCTAATGCAAGAAGAGCCGGTGGGCGTTGCGCGTTTACTGAAACTGGCAACAAAATAAATCATCAATCTCCAAACTAGAGACTCACTATGAAACGCTTTCATATCCATATCGCTGTCGATGATCTTGAACAGAATATTCATTTTTACAGCGCCCTATTTCAGAGCGAACCTACCATCCATGAAATCGATTACGCCAAATGGATGCTGGACGATCCACGCATCAACTTTGCCATATCTAATCGTGGACGCAAAACGGGACTTGATCACTTGGGTATTCAAGTCGAATCCACGGATGAACTTGAGCTTGTACAACAAGGATTAACCGCTGCTGCTTTGCCCGTTGTATCGCAAAAACAGGCCTCCTGTTGTTATGCCGAATCCGACAAATACTGGACAGTCGATCCACAAGGCATTGCCTGGGAAGCTTTTCACTCATTAAATGCCATTCCAATGTTTGGTGAAGATGATGTTATACAACTGGAACCCGTTTCGAGCTGCTGTAAACCATCGCAAAAATAATCATACCTTCAACCCCTTGATCTGGAGACACTAATGAGCACACCAATCTGTCCTAATGCCCGCTTATCTTTTCTTGATCGTTATCTGACGCTATGGATTTTTATCGCAATGGCAATCGGTGTCGGTATCGGCTTTGCTTTTCCGATTGAAGTTAAGAGTTTTAATAGTGCAGTTTCGGTCGGCACGACCAATATCCCGATTGCTATTGGTTTGATTCTGATGATGTATCCGCCATTGGCCAAAGTACATTACGAGGAACTCGGGGATGTATTTCGCAATTGGCGAATATTGTCGATTTCACTCGTACAAAACTGGATTATCGGTCCCGTATTGATGTTTGCCCTGGCTATACTGTTTCTGCGCGATTACCCTGAATACATGACAGGACTTATCCTGATTGGCCTGGCACGTTGCATTGCGATGGTGATCGTCTGGAACGAATTGGCAAAAGGCGATAACGACTACGCCGCTGGCTTGGTGGCCTTTAACAGTGTATTCCAGGTGCTGTTTTACAGTGTTTATGCCTGGCTGTTTATTACGGTATTACCACCGTTATTCGGCATGCAAGGCAGTCTGGTCGCTATCACAATAGGTGAAATTGCCAAAAGCGTGTTCATCTATCTGGGCATTCCCTTCATTGCCGGCTTCGCCAGTCGCTTTATTTTAATCAAAGCCAAAAGTAAGGACTGGTATCAAAACAACTTCGTACCGAAAATAAGCCCACTGACGCTCATAGCTCTCTTGTTTACCATCGTCGTGATGTTTTCGCTGAAAGGTGAACTGATTGTGCAATTACCAATGGACGTGGTTCGCATTGCAATTCCGCTTTTGATTTATTTTGTGGTGATGTTTTTGCTCAGCTTTGCGATGGGTAAAGCCATTGGCGCGGATTATGGCAAGACCACGACACTGGCCTTTACCGCAGCAAGTAACAATTTCGAGTTGGCGATTGCAGTAGCCGTAGCTGTGTTTGGAATCAATAGTGGCGCAGCTTTTGCTGCGGTAATCGGGCCATTGATCGAAGTGCCGGTGATGATCTCGCTGGTGAACGTAGCCTTTTTCTTTCGAAAGCATGCCTATACTTATACAAGCTGATGGCAACATCGATTATCATAGAAGGAATAATCTTGCTTTCTGAGCTATCTTGCAAGGTGAAATCTGATTTTAAAGAACAAGTAAAATTGCTTTTAAACCCGAAATCCCAGCTATTTGAGAAATCCGAAGTCGTGACCGCATAAGGTATAACCACTTTGATGGTATAGAATAAGTCTGTTTGCAATTAAAATAAAAAAAGAGCAAGACGATGGGGGCACATAATTACAACTAACCGAACCAAACACCTCAGCACATTGCGTCGCAAAGCAGAAGCGATGGCCAATAATGATGTAGTTGAATCGCCTGATGAAATGCAACGCGCACTCCATGATCTCCGCGTTCATCAAATCGAACTTGAAATGCAAAATGAGGAATTACGTAGATTACAACTGGAACTGGATGCAACTCGGCAACGTTATTTTGATCTTTATAATTTTGCGCCTGCCGGCTATCTGGTCCTTAGCGAACAAGGTCTGATTTTACAAGTTAACCTTGCAGCGGCCTCTTTAGTAGCTACACCCAGAGCAGATCTGTTCATGCAACCGCTCCACAAATTTATCTTTAGTGCAGACCAGGACAGCTTTTACTTACATCATAAACAACTCATTAATACGGGTTATCCACAATCATATGATTTACGGATGGTGACGAACGAAGGTACACAATTTTGGGCTAATCTGGCCGCGACCTTTACCCGAGATAGCGACGAGCAACCCTTACTCCGCGTGGTTCTGAGCGATATTACTGCACGAAAGCAAGCAGAAGTTGCTATTCAGATGAGCGAAGCGGCCAAACAGGATATTCTCAATTCTATTTCTGCCCATATTGCTGTTTTGGATCATGACGGAGTAATTTTGGCCGTTAATGATCCGTGGCGACGATTTGCCCAAGAAAACAGTATTGCGTTTAGTAGTTCATTATCAACGACCGATGTTGGAACTAATTACCTGTTGGCTTGCCAACCCGTGGAAACCGGTCTTGCAACGAAAGAGATAATGATTGCTCATGATGGCATCCAGGCAGTACTGGATCGCAGTCAGCCCAGCTTTAGCCTTGAATATCCCTGTCATTCCAGACTGGAACAACGCTGGTTCTGCATGAGCGTTACACCTCTTGGTGCAACGAAACAAGGTGGCGTTGTCATTACTCACACTAACATTACTCAGCGTAAGCAGGCAGAATTGGCCGTACTTGCGACTCAGGAGCAGTTGGAATCAATGACATCACAAGTGCCGGGCGTAGTTTATCAGTTCGTTCTAACTGTTTCGGGCGCCTGGCAATTTCTCTACATTAGCAAAGGTATTGAAGAGCTTTACGAAGTTGCCTCTGACGATGTAATTCGAGATTTTAGTGTGTTAACGAAGTACATACTTGCAGAAGATAAGGCCGCACATCAAGAGGCCGTTGAGAATTTGGCACAAAATCCATGTCAATGGGAGCACCAGCATCGTATCAGAACACCGAGCGGTAAAATAAAATGGATATTGGGACGAGCTAATCCCAAGCGGCAAACTGACGGCAGTATTTTATGGAGTGGTTTTTTAACTGACATTACAGAACAAAAGCGGGCTGAAGTGGATATTAAGGAAAGTGAACAGCGTTACCGTGCGTTTTTAGAGGATGCCAGTGATACTATCTTGATTGTTGATATGAACGGTAACATTGAAGAAGTCAACCGTTCGGGGGAGTTGCTACTGGGATATACGAAAGAGGATCTTCGCGGAATGAACATGACACAAATTCATCCCGCTAGCGAGATGTCTAAAGTCAAAAGAGAATTCAAGGAAATCGTAACAAACGGAAGTATTTCAAGTGTCGAAACAAAAATTCTGCGGAAAAACGGTCAGATGGTTGATGTCGAAATTCGACCTACGTTAATAAAAATAGGTGGACGAGTTTTGGTACAAGGCATTTTTATCGATCTTACCGAGCGCAAGCACTTTGAAGATGAACGGATAGCGCACGAAATATTACTGCGATCCGTATTGGTGCGAGAAGTGCATCACCGCATTAAAAATAACCTGCAAGGCATTACCGGGATGTTACGTCAATTTATTCAAACACACCCTGAAACAGCAATCCCTATTAATCAGGCTATCAGCCAGGTGCAAAGTATTTCTGTCATACACGGATTGCAAGGTCGCGCATTTACCTCGTCGGTGCGCGCCTGTGAACTTACGGCCGCCATCGCGTCGGGCATCGAGGCGCTGTGGCAAAAATCGATTCTTGTTGAAATTCCCGAAGGATGGATACCTTGTATCATAACTGAAGCGGAAGCAGTACCGCTGGCGCTGGTATTGAACGAGTTGATATTAAATGCAGTCAAGCATAGCCCTAAACATGAGCAGGTGAGAATTAATCTTAGCCATAAACCGCATTCCGCTTCGCTTCGATTGGATATTGAAAATATGGGACATCTACCTGCAGGTTTCGGATTGGAGGACGCGACCAGCTTTGGCACCGGCTTGCAACTCGCTGTATCATTGTTGCCCAGAGCTGGTGCAAGCTTGACTTGGACCCAGCAGAGCGGTTCTGTTATTACCACCTTGGACTTGGATGATCCTGTTATTAAACTGGAAGCAAGCACATGAATGTAAACACCAACACTAAATACCATCTTCTGCTTGTCGATGATGATCGACTGGTACTCATGACTCTTGCACAAGGCTTGGCCACGGCGGGCTACAAGGTCAGTACAGCAGAATCGGCAGACGATGCAGAAGCCTTATTGGCCAGTGGTGAGCGGCCAGATCTTGCCATTCTTGATATCAGCATGCCTGGCAAGAGCGGCTTACAGCTTGCGGAACGATTACGTTTACTTGATCATATTCCTTTTATGTTTCTGACCGCTTATAACGATCGTGAAAATGTCGAGCGTGCCGCTTCCAGCGGTTCACTCGGCTATCTGGTAAAGCCGATTGATACGCAGCAATTAGTGCCGAGTATTGAGTCTGCTCTGGCTCGTGCCGGGGAACTACGAAAGCTCAGGACTACCGGGCAGCAGTTGCAAAGCGCCCTGGATAGTGAACGGGAAATCAGTATTGCCATAGGCATCACCATGGTTAAATATACATTGGGTCGAAAAGCAGCCTTTGAACTGTTACGCAAAACGGCACGCAGTCAGCAACACAAGTTGGCAGAATTTGCCAAGGACGTTATCAAAGCCAGTGAAATCCAAAATCTTATGGATTAACGAAATAGTTGACTGCGCTTTGGACTAAGCCAAAGTTGTTTAAAAAACGAGAGTGCAACAGCTTTAACTGTTTTACTCCCGCAGTATTTTATTATTACGAGGCCTAATTTAATGAAAGTTAGGTAGATACCTATATCACACCGGCGCATATATTCAACTAAGTATTTATACGTCTTGCACTAAGATAATTATTCTTATATTATTCAATTAATTTTTTAGATTGGTTAGGCTGTTTTGCCAATTAAGCCAGCAAATTAAAAAATAATTTCGGTTTGCCCCCGTCCCCGGCACCGACTCAGTGAGACCCAGAACACGTCTCGTTAAACTACCCGTAATGATTTTTCATATACGGTAATTGACGATTTGCCTTAACAGGCAGGAGACGAGTGTGTTCAACCCGCTAAAATACGCTATACCAATCAATACCCGCACAGGTAGAAGTTTCCTATATTGGCGACGTTCTGCTTGTTTATGAGGATCTGTACCAACATTCTGATCTATATCCAACTCCGTTATTCCGGATGGTCTTCACTCGAAAACGGTCTGCCGGGATTTCTTCAGGTTACTTTACATCTGTGTCAAACCATTTTATGCCGTAATTCCGGCTGTAGAAAACATTCAAGCTTGTCGTTGATTGCCGATATAGGTCGTCATTATGTTTGAACAAATCCTTGATATGTTAGCCGGACAGAACGGCTGGATGCCACATGGTTTCTGCATTCAATGGACGCCGAGCATCCTCTGGACTTACGTTATTTCGGATGTATTGATTGCGTTAGCCTATTATTCAATCCCTTGCGCACTCGCTTACTTTGCTTATCATCGTAAAGATCTGCAATTTCGCCAGATTTTCTTGTTGTTCAGCACCTTTATTTTGGCTTGCGGCACGACTCATTTATTTTCAATCGTATTATTTTGGCAACCGCTTTACTGGATTGATGCAGCCCTGAAAGCCATCACAGCGGTGCTTTCAATTTTCACAGCTATTTGTCTGGCTCGTTTAATTCCCCTGGCCTTGCGCCTACCATCACCCGCAGAATTGGAGCAGGAAATTGAACAGCGAAAGAACTCAGAACTGAACTTACAAAAGAGTGAAGGCAATCTCCATCTACTTACCGAACAACTCTATACACTCATAGAAGCGATCCCCGACATCATCATTTTAAAAGATGGTGAAGGGCGTTTGCTGATCGCCAACAAAATCGCCAAACAACTTTTCAATCTCAATGATATTGCCTGGCAAGGCAAAACCAATCTGGAATTGGTCGCCCTTTGTCCATCCATGCGAACCGCACACGAAAAATTTGTCGTTGACGATGAGTCAGCCTGGAATAAAAGCCGCTTGCATATTTCCGAACAAACTGTACTTGATAGAGCCGGAAATTATCGTGAATTTGAGATGCGTAAGACGCCGTTATTCAAGGATAACGGTGGCCGTAATTGCCTGGTTGTAATTGGACGCGACATTACTGAACGCCGATTGTCCGAGCACGATCTACGTATTGCCGCAATAGCCATCGAAGCGCAAGAAGGCATTATGATTACCGATGCAAAGAACTGTATCTTGCGTATCAATCGCGCTTTTACTCGATTAACCGGTTACAGTCCCGTTGAGGTAATCGGTAAAACGCCTGCCATACTGAAATCCGGTCGTCATGATGGTGCATTTTATAAAGCCATGTGGGAAAAATTGATACCTGAAAAGTACTGGCAGGGTGAAATCTGGGATAAACGTAAAAATGGCGAAATCTATCCCAAGTGGCTAACCATTACCGCAGTAACCGACCCTGTTGGGCACATCACCAATTATGTCGGTGCTTTTACTGACCTTAGCGAACATAAGGACGCAGAAGCTGCCATTCATCGCCTAGCTTTTTACGATCCGCTGACCGACCTGCCGAATCGTAGATTGTTTAACGATCGACTGAAAGTGGCCATCACCATGAGCGCCCGCAATCGTCTTTATGGCGCCATCCTAATGATTGATCTCGATAACTTCAAGGCCATTAATGACACCAAAGGTCATGGGATTGGCGACCAACTTCTCGGTGAAATCGCGAAAGGCTTAAAAGCCTGCATTCGTCAAAAGGATACACTGGCACGACTGGGTGGAGATGAGTTCGTTATCTTATTGGAAGATCTGAACGAGAATGAAGGCAAAGCAGCCAAGCAAGTCCAAAGTATAGGCGAAAAAGCTCTTAAACTGATTAATCAGTCCTACCTGCTGGAAGGACATATACTTCATAGCTCAGCCAGTATCGGCATCAGCCTTTTTTCGGGTGCCCACTTATCCGGCGAAGAACTGCTTAAGTATGCCGACACCGCCATGTATGAAGCCAAACATGCCGGGCGCAATACGCTATGTTTTTTCGATCCCGCTATGCAGACCTTACTTGAAAGCCGCGTAACGCTGGAATCAGCGTTACGCAACGCACTGAGTGACGGGCAACTGCATCTTTATTATCAGCTTCAGGTGGATAACAAACGGCGAGTACTTGGCGCTGAAGTGCTATTGCGCTGGAACCACCCTCAACTGGGGTTTATTTCCCCCGCTGACTTCATTCCGATAGCAGAGGAATCCGGGCTGATATTACCCATTGGCGACTGGGTGTTGCGCACTGCCTGCTCGCAACTTAAAGCCTGGGAGAATTCACCTCTTACTCAAAATTTACAACTCGCGGTTAATGTAAGCGCACGTCAATTTAGCCAACCTAACTTCGTTAAACAGATTTGCAAGATATTAGTAGAAACCCGCGCCAATGCAAAATTGCTTAAGTTCGAACTGACCGAAAGCATGGTCATGCAAAATATCACTGAAACCATCGAAAAAATGGAGACCTTGAAATTACTGGGTATCCGGTTCTCTATGGATGATTTTGGTACCGGCTACTCTTCGCTAAGTTATCTAAAGAATCTACCCCTCTCCCAGCTTAAAATCGACCAATCCTTCGTACGCGACCTTATCTTCAACCAGAACGACGACGTGATCATCCAGACCATCATCGGCATGGCCCACAACCTCAAACTGAACGTGATCGCGGAGGGTGTAGAGACCGAAGAACAGCTCAATTGCCTGGAACGTTTGGGCTGCCTCAATTATCAAGGCTATTTGTTCAGCAAGCCATTGCCAGTGAAGGAGTTTGAGGCGCTACTACATGAACACTCTATACAGGGATATTCAATGCCATCTACGATCGAATGCGATCTGAAAATCAGAACAGCTTCCAACTCATGTTTAAAAGGATTAGATATTTAAAGTGTCCAATCATCTCCTGTGAAAATTAGCACCTAAATCCTAGTAATGCCACTGAGCATTGGGATTAGTTTACCTGATCTGTTTATAAATTAAAGCTCACCAAAAAGGAATGCGTCATGAAGATCAATTTACCAGTAACTGATAAGGAATATAGCCTTACTAAGCATGACTCTCTTGTTTCAAAAACCGACTTATCCGGAACAATTACCTATGCCAACGAAGACTTTATTCGGATTAGTGGCTTTAGCAAAGAAGAACTGGTCGGTGCATTCCACAATATAGTTCGCCATCCTGACATGCCGCTGGAAGTGTTCGAGGATATGTGGCGAGCGGTAAAATCAGGTCTGACATGGACAGGGGTGGTTAAAAATCGATGTAAAAATGGCGATTATTATTGGGTATTAACGAATGTCACACCTATTTACGAAAAAGGTCAGTTAGCTGGCTATTTGTCAGTACGTAATAAAGCTAGCTCTCAGCAAATTGAGGATGCATCGGCGGCTTATCGGTTATTTATTGCAGGCAAGGCGGGGAATTTAAAGATTAAAGATGGCAAGGTCATAAAATCGACACTTTTTGAAAAATTAAATATATTCACCCATCTCAGCATTAAAACTCGCCTGACCTTCATTATCGGTTTTTTATCCCTTATGATGCTAATCTTAGGCGGACTCGGTTTACTGGGTATAAGTAAGTCCAATGACGGCCTTCGAACAGTCTATGAAGATCGCACGATCCCAATGAACCAGCTAGCAATTATCCAAAAACTGCTATTGACCAACCGACTACGCATTACCGGGAGCCTTAACGATTTAACAACTGAAGTGATTCAAAAAAACATAGACGAGGTCAACCAAAACACTGCAGAAATCAACAAGACGTGGGCTCTCTACATTGCAACTTATCTTACCCCCGAGGAAGCGAAACTGGCTGAAAAGTTCGCCGAAAATAAAAAACGTTTCGTCGCAGAAGGATTGGAACCCGCCATCGCTGCATTACGCGACAATAATATGACTCTGACTAACGATGTCATAGTTAACAAGATTCGACCTCTCTATGAACCCGTTGGCGTTGGTATTCAGAACCTTTTACAATTACAGATAGACGTTGCCAAACAGGAATTTGATGCTGCGCAATCACGCTATATGAGTATGCTGAAAATCAGTGCAGCCCTAATTACAACAGGCATTATTTTAGCACTGTGGTTAGGGACAACCCTGATACGTGCCATTGTACATCCGCTTAATGCCAGTATTAATCACCTTTATCATATAGCTTACGGCAACTATAAGAATGCAATTGTCATTGACCGCCAGGACGAAATTGGCAAGTTAATGGAAACAATCAAGTTAATGCAGCTTAAAATTGGGTTCGATACGGCGGAAGCTAAACGTATTGCCAATGAAAACTTGCGTATCAAAATTGGCCTGGATAACGTCAACACCGGAGTGATGATTGCAGATAACGCCCGCAATATTATTTACGCCAACAAATCGGTGATTGGACTGCTTAGTAAGGCAGAAAGTAACATCAGAAAAAACACGCCGACTTTCTCTGCTGACTCATTGGTTGGCAGCAATATGGACAGTTTTCACATCAATCCTCAGCACCAAGAACAATTATTAGCAAACTTAAGCGACGTTTATTCAGCCAGTTTGAATATTGGCGGTCAATCCATTGTAGTAACAGCAAGTCCGGTTATCAATGAACAGGGGCATCGACTGGGTGTTGTGGCAGAATGGCTGGATCGCACAACTGAAGCCGCCGTGGAGAAAGAGGTGGAAGTTCTTGTAGTTGCAGCCAGCAAAGGTGACTTTACCCAACGCTTCGATTTAACCGGAAAACAAGGATTTTTTCGCGAACTGGGCGAAGGTCTAAACCAATTATTACACACCAGTGAAACAGGTCTTAATGAAGTCGTTCGGGTACTCGACGCCTTATCTCGTGGAGATTTAACAGAAAAAATCACCAACGACTATGCAGGAACTTTTGGTCAACTCAAAGATGACGCCAATGCTACCGTGGATAAACTTCAAGAAATCGTCAACAACATCAAAGACGCCACTAACACTATTAACACCGGCGCAAAAGAAATTGCAGCTGGCAATAATGATTTATCACATCGCACCGAAGAACAGGCTGCCAGTCTGGAACAAACCGCTGCGAGCATGGAAGAGCTGACCTCTACTGTGCAAGCCAATACTGCGCATGCCAAACAGGCTAATGAACTGGCTGTCGGCGCCTCAGACATCGCGGGCAAAGGCGTTAAAGTGGTTAGCGAAGTCGTAACGACAATGGAAGACATCAACACCGCTTCCCGTAAGATTGTCGATATTATCTCGGTGATTGATGACATCGCTTTTCAGACCAACATACTAGCGCTAAACGCCGCTGTAGAAGCAGCTAGAGCCGGCGACCAAGGCCGAGGTTTTGCGGTAGTCGCAGTTGAAGTGCGTAATCTTGCCCAGCGTGCAACTATAGCAGCGGCAGAAATTAAGGGTTTGATTGGAGACTCGGTTATTAAAGTTGCTGATGGCACCAATCTGGTGGCGCAAGCAGGAAAAACCATGGAAGAAATCGTTAATGCCATCCAGGGTGTTACCTCGATGATGTCAGAAATCAGTGCCGCCTCAATTGAGCAAACCTCTGGTATCGAACAAGTCAATCAAGCTATTGCCCAAATGGACGATGTTACCCAGCAAAATGCAGCATTGGTCGAACAGGCCGCAGCGGCAGCGGAATCTCTGGAAGAACAGGCACAAAATTTAGCGACTACTGTTAGCTGTTTTAAAGTAAACGATTATTCAACTAATCCCATTTTCCAGCCGCAAGTAATTAAAGAAACCCGGCAAGAAACAACCCTTGCGAGGGCAACTACACTCAAAACTACAGCAGCTACCCAACCGAAACTACTACAACCAGTTGATAGTAATGACTGGGAAGAGTTTTGAAATATTCTGAGGGAGTGAATAATTTCATGGCTATCAGAATCCTTCCTGTTTACCCATAAACCTCAATCAATTTCAGTAACCGCCTAGTCATGAGAAGGGGGGCTAGCCGAAACGTAACAGAGTCAGGGGTAACATATCTTACAGAACAAATCGTCGTAACCATTATCGGAATGGCCGAAACAAATATAACCAAGGGGCAATAGAAATATAGCATGACCCAAAATGTGTTGGTCACCAGAATTAATTGGCCAAGATGTATCTAACGATAAAGGAGATTTTAATATGCAAAAAAGTAGCTCAAAAATCAAAAAAATTAATCTAAGTGTACTGACTAATATTTTAAAAGAATCAGAAATAGTACGCGCATCGAATTACGGAGAAATACTAGCCCAAACTCTAATTCACCCAATTTTTGGGGAAATAACAGTGATTAAAACATCTGGTGATAATGGATATTTATTTCATAATTGACGAATAAGGAGAGATTATCTGTTGCTCTGAAATCGTATGTTATATCGGCAACCAGGACTGCACCTTTGTTTATTGACAAAACCAAGACATGAAGCAAAGAAGGATATAAAAAAATATTGGCATCCCAAAAAATTAAATAAGCTGATATTGTTATTGAAGTTTAAATATTAAGAAAGTGCCATTCAAGGCCAATCCCTTTCGGCTGAAGACAAAGCCCATAATAACGCACTATCAAAACAGCTTCTTTTCATTGAGCACATCAAACGCCGAAGCAAAATTTTCAGAATTGTTAAGGATGTTTATCGGGGTAAACACAAGAATTACTCACTGACATGGAATTTAGTAACTGTTGTTTTTATCTTGCGCTATCGCTGTATTTAGGAAAGATATCTATTATTTATAACTATTGATGTATATTTAATGAGTTGAGTCGTAAATATCAATCTATCTGCAGAAATCGACCAATATCATCAAGTCTAAAGTAAGCACTGGTTTTTACAGCAACGCTTCAGCAGTAGTTCGTGATCCAATCAAGTGGATGTGGGCAAAAGTAGGCAAACAATTGAATTGAAACAGACTCTGGATTTTGTCTCACAAGACCTTGAAAAAGAATTTTTGCCAGCCCATAGAAAACAAAAAACTGCCATTGAGACTTTATAAAGTGACATAATCAAATGAACAAATCTTTTAATTGGCTTTGTAATGAAGCAAAACCAAGTCAAACTAAAAATACGATATCCAACTTAATCAATTAAAATGCCAGCTATGACAGGATTACCAACAATTCCCCGCATATTGTTACTGGTTGATGATGAAATCAATATCATAAATGCTCTCAAACGAACACTTCGACGCGATAACTATACCATTCTGACCGCCAATAGCGGCGAAGAAGGTCTTGCCTTACTTGCTAGCCACAAAGTAGGAGTCATTATTTCTGATCAACGTATGCCGCAAATGACGGGGGTAGAGTTTCTACGTAAAGTTAAAGCACTCTATCCTATGACATTTCGTATCGTTTTATCGGGTTACACGGAACTTGAATCGGTTACCAGTGCCATTAATGAGGGAGCCATCTATAAATTCTTAACGAAACCTTGGGACGACGATTTGTTGTGCGACAATATTCGCGAAGCCTTTCATTACTATGAAATAAATGAAGAGAATTTGCGCTTAACGCGTGAACTTCAGACGGCTAATGAAAAACTTTCCATACAAAATCTAAATCTTGAAAAAAAAGTAGTCGATAAAAACCGTGAGTTTAGACATAGCATCAATTTATTGGACATTTCACGAGAAATTCTTGAACACTTACCCCTGGGAATTATTGGGATTGATGAACAGAATATGATCGTGGTGTCCAATCGCCTTGCTGAAACGCTATTTTGCCAAGCTCAAGGTTGTTTACTCGGACTTATGACGAAAGATGTTCTAACCCAGCCGCTTTTAAAATTATTAGAAGATGCACATTCCGGCCAATACACACAACTTGATATGGGTTGCATTCCTCTCGATGAAACTATTTCATTGCAGGTTTTAATCAGTAAAATGGGAGACAATAGCCCATCAAAAGGTATCGTTATGATCTTGTCGCCCTTAAATAAAAATTAAATGTCCACCTTAGAAAATAAATTTGCCTGTTTAGGTAATTTACCCACCTTACCTTTGTTGTTGATGGATGCTTTAGATCAACTTAACGGTAAACAGGATCTGAATATACTGGTCGAAAAGATCAGTCAGGATCCGTCGATGGTGGTAAGACTGTTACGCATCGCAAATTCACCTTTTTATGGTATGCCCAGAGAAATAGGCTCTCTACGCGAAGCTGTTGTATTACTGGGTTTCAAACGAATAAGAGATATTTTTGTCAGCATCTGCTTTTCGACAATACTGGTTGTACCTGATAATGGCTTCAATTTTCGTCAGCTTTGGCATCATTGCCTGGCCGTTGCAGAATGCACAGGCCAACTAGCCAACTTATCCGGCCAGGACCCTGATTTTGCCTTTACGGCTGGTTTGTTACATGACATCGGAATACTAGTGATTGCAGTACTTTTCCCTGAAGAATTCAGCCTTATTGTCAGCAACTCAACGACTCCCCTTATAGAAACTGAACGACGCTTCTTAGGCTTTGATCATTTGGAGATTGGAAGTAAAGCCGCACAACATTGGAATCTTCCAGTCGCTATCCAGGACGCCATCGCACAACACTTGACACCACCCCAAACAGGCGACTGCATATCACTAGGCACACTCGTCTATAGCGCTAATTTATTGATTGTTAAGGCAGATGATTCCGAAAAACTCGCAGATGACTTAGCCATTTATACAGCGCTTCGCCTGCTCGATATTTCTATTAAAGATGCCCAATACTGCTGTCAGCGTGGATTACAATTTGCCAGCCAGATAATTACTTTGTAATAAAAAAATAGCTCTTCTTGACCTAAGCTTCTCACCCTACCCTCAACTTTTATTTCTTGTTAACGTCATGACAATTTTAAATTGGAGCAAACAGTTAGAGTTAGGAATCGAATCGATCGACAATCAACATCAGCACCTTATCAATTTGACCAATCAAATGGATGAGGCTATTGCCGTAGGCACTGACCATGACTCTATCATAAAAATTATCAATGACCTGGTTAGCTATACTGTGCATCATTTTCAGCACGAAGAAGGCCTTATGTTGGCCGCACACTACAATCCTAAACTGTATGAAATACACGTTACTGAACATCAGGAATTCGTAAAAAAAATGCTTGAAGTCCAGCAACAGGCCAATCTCAATGTGGAGACTATTACTGACGGTTTAATGGATTATCTGATCAACTGGCTTAACCATCATATCCTTAGCACCGATAAACAAATGGCACTCAGCCTTATCAATAATATTGATGCCTCACAAATTCGCATTGATCAACAAGAACACAATAAAATAATGCAAAGTAACCTTTACTCTGCATTGCGTGAAAGCGAAAGCCGTTTTAAGGAATTAGCCGAGAACATATCGGCATTAATATGGATAACCAACGCCAATCATAAACCGATTTTTTGTAATCAATTCTGGTTTTCCACGTTTAATTTAAGCACCGATATACCTAGTCGCGAGCAATGGCTAAACGTCATTCATCCAGAGGACAGAGACAATGTAACCCAAACTTATAGTCGGGCAGTTAAAGAACGCACTAAATTTAAAATTCAGTATCGTTTGCTATTTAAAGACGGCAAAATCACTTGGATCTATGAAACAGCGGCTCCCAGAGTACTAAAAAACGGAAGTTTTGCCGGTTTAATGGGATGTGGCATGGATATTACCTCGCAAAAACAAGCAGAAATAGTGCTTGCCAGCAGTAATGTACAATTGGAAGAAGAAGTTAAAAAACGCACGCAAGAGCTAATTAACATCAATCAAACCCTGGAATTTGAAAAGAACCAGCAATTACTCCTAATCAGTCAATTAAAAGAAGCGCAGGCACATCTGCTGCAATCGGAAAAATTGGCGTCAATCGGTCAACTGGCTGCAGGTGTGGCGCATGAGATTAACAATCCCATCGGTTATATCAATTCCAACTTGAACTCTTTAAAAAATTATATTAACAATCTGCTGGAACTGGTAACAATTTACGAAGCTATCGAAGCTAACAATACAAATGCAGATCAAACGCTGCAAATTAAAGCCTTTAAACAAAAAATTGATCTTGAATATCTAAAAACAGACGTTATTGATTTATTGGATGAGTCTCATGAAGGCGCCATTCGAGTAAAAAAAATAGTCCAGGATCTTAAAGATTTCTCCCACATTGATAGCAATGAGGCTTGGGAGTGGTCTGATTTACATTCAGGACTTGAAAGCACACTTAACATTATCAATAGTGAAATCAAGTACAAGGCTAAAATAGTTAAACAATTTGGTAACCTACCTCAAGTAAATTGCCTTCCTCACCAGCTTAATCAAGTCTTTATGAATTTGCTTGTCAACGCCGCACACGCGATTGAACAAGAAGGTACAATCACCTTACGCACTGAAACACAAAATGATAATGTCTTGATTGAAATTAGTGATACCGGAAAGGGTATAGCCGCCGAGCACCAAGATAAAATTTTTGATCCTTTTTTTACTACCAAACCGGTAGGTATTGGAACAGGTCTGGGGCTTTCAGTTTCGTATACCATTATCAAAAAACATCATGGACAAATCCAAATGACCAGCAAGCCAGACCAGGGAACAATCTTTAAAATTATTTTACCTATTAATGGCCCGGTTACAAAAAATGTGTAAGCCAATAGTTATGCCGAATAAAATAAAATTAAGGCTCTTATGCTGAACGAGTCCTTAAACATGACTGATAATCCTGCTGCGATTTTGTTTGTCGATGATGAACCTAACGTGCTAAAAGCCTTAGTCCGTTTATTCCACAATGAACATTATGAAATCCACTTTGCCAAGAGCGCTGGCGAAGGTCTAGAGCTATTAAAACAAACCCCGATTGATCTGATCATTTCTGATATGCGCATGCCGGTAATGAATGGCGCCGATTTTTTTACTCAGGTTTTAGAACAATGGCCAACAACCATCCGGATTTTGCTAACCGGTTATGCCGATTTGCAATCAACGATTGATGCCGTCAATAAAGGGCGTATTTACAATTATTGCAATAAACCCTGGAACGATGAAGAGCTCAAATTACTGGTGCGCAACGCGCTGGAACAAAAACGGCTGAGTGAAGAACGGGATCGTTTGGCGGAAATCGTATATCAACAAAATCAAGCCTTAAAAGAACTTAACGAACAACTCGAAGAAAAAGTCGAACAACGAACCAAACTGCTAAAGTTCGCCAATCAAAAACTTGACCTTGCAAATGAAGGTCTGAAAAAGCAATATCTTGACTCGATCAGAGCCTTTTCACGTATTATTGAAATGCGCCCCGGCATTAAAAGCGGACAGTCTAAATATATCGCAGAAACTTCCTTAATGGTTGCGCGCGAAATGGAAATGATCGCCGAAGAGGCAAAAGATACTTTTTATGCAGGCTTGCTGATACAAATCGGCAAAATGTGTTTGCCGGATAGCATTCTGTCAAAACCTTATTATTCAATTCCTTTAACAGACAAACAAAGCTACTTAAAGCATGCTGTAGAAGGCGAGGGATTGTTGAAAGGACTGACCCAATTAAAGTGCGCCGCTGCATTAATCCGACATCAATACGAACGCTATGATGGCTTGGGGCTTCCCGATGGTTTGGCCAAACAAAACATACCTCTGGGTTCGCGTATCCTGACTGTAGTTAGTGACTTTATCGCTTTTCTTGAAGGTTCCAAAACAGGGGAAGCAATGACTGTCAATGATGTCATCGAGCAATTAATAACTCGAAAAAATAGTCATTATGACCCTAATGTTGTTGATACCTTCCTTAAAGTACTTAAAGACTCAACGTTTGAACCCGAAGTAACTGTGGGCCCCGAACTCCCTCCGGTTAAAAAATCATGGAAAACCAGCCAGCTTATGAGTGGTCAACAAAGCACTAAAATGGAACGTCCAATTATCGAAATATCATGGGGGCAACTAAAACCCGGCATGGAACTTGAGAGTGTTTATTTTGATAACAAGCCTTATCTTAAAAACTGCATAGTAGATCAAAAGATAATAAATAATATCAATGCGTTAAGAGAAAATACAGGTAAAAATCCGATCATTAAAATTCTGATGGGAAAAAAATAACGGCTGATCTGGTTTTAACAACATTTTAACCGAACAATATAAGACCACCTATGCACGCCAATAAATTCAATTTTTCACTCTTCGCCGCCCCCCGAATATATGATTTCCTTATTATTATCTGGAGTCTGCTGGTTGTCGGATCATTAGCATGGGATCTCCAGCAAATCTCCCAAAATACTTATGAAATAGCCACCGCAGCTGCACGTGCAATTATCAGCAAAGATCTGGCTTTTCGTCGTTGGGTAGGATCCCATGGCGGTGTTTATGTGCCTCCGAGTGAATCTACGCCGCCCAACCCCTATCTGAAAGTTCCTGATCGTGACGTAGTAACTAACACGGGTAAAACATTGACTTTAATGAACCCGGCTTATGCCTTGCGTGAACTCCAAAGTGATTTTGGGGATGAGTACGGCAAAAGTCGCATTACCAGTTTAAAAGCACTTAACCCCAAGAATGCCCCTGATGCATGGGAAACCGAAGCCTTGCATACCTTTGAGCAAGGTTCAAAAGAACGAAAAGAACTCCAGTACATTGACGAGCAACCCTATTTAAGAATAATGTTGCCTTTAAAGACTGATTCAAGTTGTCTTAAATGTCACGCTTTCCAAGGCTATAAAATTGGTGATATTCGCGGAGGACTCAGTACGAGAGTTCCGATGCGTTCTTATTTAATTCATGAACACGAAACGAGTGATCGTCTGGCGTTCTCTCATGGCGCAATTTGGCTAATAGGATTGATAGGTCTGTGCATCGCCAGTCGGCGAAGTCATCAACTAACAATTGAAAGAAGACAAGCCAGAGATTGGTTAAAAAACCAAAATATCTTACTTGAAGCTGAATTGGAACGACGCCAACAAGAAAATCAACACGTACAGTTACAACTTTTACAATCTGAAAAACTGGCTGCAATTGGTCAATTGGCCGCCGGCATTGCCCACGAAATAAATAATCCAATCGGTTTTGTAAACTCTAATTTAAATTCCTTAAATTTACATATAGCTGATATTTTTGAAATCTTAAATAACTATGATTCAATCCTTAAAAATGAAACTATTAGTCAGGACGCACTTAAAATAATTAGCGAACTTAAACGCCAAAAGGAACTCGATTACCTAGCTAGCGACATTCCGCAATTAATCGCAGAGTCCTCTGAGGGCTTGGGCCGAGTACGTAACATTATTCAAGACTTGAAGAGTTTTTCCCGCGTCGACAGCAATGATTGGGAGCTTGTTAATCTTCATAAATGTCTCGATTCAACATTGAACATCATCTCGAGTGAACTTAAATATCATTGTAATGTCCATAAAATATACGGTGAGATTCCAGAAATATATTGTCTGGCTTCACAACTTAATCAGGTTTTTATGAACCTCTTAATCAATTCAGCACAAGCAATCAAAGAACAAGGTGACATTACCATCCGAACATTAAAATCAGCTAATGAGGTTTGGGTAGAAATTTCTGACACAGGACAAGGCATCGCGCCTGAACTTATTAACCGCTTATTTGAACCTTTTTTCACCACCAAACCGATAGGAAAAGGTACCGGACTCGGCTTGTCCATTTCACAAAACATCATACAAAAACATGATGGCAGAATTGAAGTTTTCAGTACTGTAAATATTGGAACGACTTTTCGGATTTGTTTACCTGTCCAACATAAACAAAAAACAATAGATTAAACATTTAGTTTTTTATTATTCTTAGAATAAATTTAGCCATAGATTTACACCTCAGTCATACAAAAAAAATGGAGTTCAAACTTGGGTTTGAACTCCATTTTTTTATGATTCTTGCTGCTGCGTAGACCAATTCAACAATTTATTCAAAATAATCCCAAGGATATTCTGGGGTTAAAATCGGGCGAAAACCTGAAGGCATTGGAAAAGGCGCGGTAATAAACTCATAAACCCCAACTAGTTCACGCGTTACCGTCATTCCCAAACCGGTAGCAAGGCCAATTGGAAAACCTACAGCCCCTTTGGCATGCGTTTCTTTAACAATATTACCTGGAATCTCAAGAAATCCGCAGGTCATCCCAGCCAGACCTCTACCAAATTTTTGTGCCGAGGTATGCCCTGCAACTGAATGCTGAGCATGAGCATTGGAATACGAAAACAGCATTAATGCAGTAAAAGCAACCAATCTATAAGTACGAAATTTTTTCATTTACAATCCACTCACATTTATTTTATATTGAACTTATATTTTTCGATGAAAAATATATGTGAATTTCATATTCAAATTCATTCCCGTATTTTACATCGATATAAAAAATGACAGCTTACTTCATCATCGATTTTTTGAATCTTTTATTCAACTTATCATTGGTATCTTGAGATAATTGAGCCGCTCTATTTGCTGAAGCTTCAGCAGCAGCGGACTTTGCAGCCGCATCAGCGGAGGCAGTTTGCGCACTGTTTGCATCAGCCGATGCCTGTTTGACCGAGCTATCCAAACCATTAACTTCTGATTGTAATTTTTCAATATCCGAATTAGTTGCACAAGCCGTAAGCAGGCTGAATGCAAAAACAACTACTACTGATTTTATTATCTGTTTCATATTGTTTTCCTTGCTTAAAAAGATATAAATAATTAGATTCTGGTGAATACAAGATACTACTCCAACAATATTAAAGTAACGCTATTGCTTTAATTAAGATCAGATGAAAACTTCTATGCTGGCCAAATAATCACTGCCGTTCTAAGCCGATTCTTGCCAAAACAGGACAGTTGATCAAAATCCTCGTAAGCAATAGGAATAAATTGGCAATCGAGTTCGCTTTGTCTCCCTTCATCAGGATCTGGATCATGCATATACAGACAATCATCATCGTAGCCACTCATCACCACCCAATGCGGAGCTTTTTTTCCATCCAGCCGGAAAGTGCTGATTAAAATTAACGGTATCGCTCCGGATTTAAAGGCGCCAATCAAGTCATTCTGGCTAATATTGGCATAATGTATCGGGATATTTTGTTCAGCCGCCTCACGCTTAAAACAATTGTCGACCAATTCCACCACCTGTTTTTTTTCTTCATTGCGCACGCCATCGATAAATAACGTTCCAGTCTGATTAACCCAGACTTCAACGACAAAATGGCGACGCTTTGCAGCCAATGCCAAACCAATGGGGTGACATCCGCCATGTCCCGAGGTCATAAAAATTGTCGTAGCTTCCCGCCACAGATTAATTTCTTCTTCCTGCGAAGGTTGATAAGCCTTGTTTAAACCATGCATCGCCATCATTAGCGAGGCGGGGCCGCAGGTAAACGGCGTGGTTTGTCTCAGCCAATGTACCGAACGGTGTTGCAAGGTATCGCGATAACGGCGGATACGTTTCTGGTAACGTAAAGCATCTTTGTGATCCTGATAATAATCGCGGTAAATGCCAAATTTCCGATACCCCAGTGATTGGTAGAGTTTGATTGCCGAAACATTGTCTACACTGACTTCAAGACGCAGATAAAGCCTGCCAGCCTCCGTAGCGGCCTGTTCACCTGCCGACATCAGCAATTTCGCGATGCCAGCGCCTCTTTGCGTAGCTTCGACGGCCAAAGAGTAAACACGAGCCAGTCGAGTACCGGGATGATAAATAATCAGTACATACCCGCAAATGACTTTTTCCTGCTCTGCAACCAGCAAGGCCCGATGTTCCGTATTTACCCAATGCTTAAAACTGCGGCGACTTAACCGATCGGTCTCAAAACAGTTTTGCTCCAGCATCACAAGCTGATCGAGGTCCGATAATTGGGCGGGTCGGATAGCAACGCTCAAGAAAACGTCCCTTGTAAACCTTGGGCAATGACCTGTCTAGCCCGAAATAAGACCATTTCCTGCCAGGCTTGATCTGGAGGATAAAAATGATGGCGCATGATTTTACTGTGCTCAAGGCGGGCTCCTTGATTATCAGTTTGCGTCCACAATTGATGATCTTTGAGTAAGATTTCAAATAATTGATCTGTACTGAAGGTGCCAAATTCGAGGGTGACATAACAACTGCGTTCATTCATGATGGCGTGCCAGGCATAATCCAGCAAACCTGTTTTGGGCACCGAACTGGATGTACCCAAAAACGGCAGAGTAACCGAATTGCCATAATATTGAAGTGCGACTTGGGTTCCTGCACTGTCCGGTTGATGGTCGCAAATTATTTCGCCATAGCCGTATGAACCTAGGCCGGTGTGCAAATCAATAACTGTCAAATCCCGCTCATTCAGTGCATATTTGCTAATCAGATCTTCGCAGACCAAACGACCATGTGCCGGCGACTTTCCTCCATAAAAAGGCCCTGTCGGATCAGTGTATTGACCAGCGCTCATAGCTATTTCCAGGGCAACACGGCCATATTGACGTTCAAGTTCGACCATAACCGCTTTTCTTGGTTCGGTATCAGCCAAATACAAAGTATTTTTAAGCTGTTCATAGCCGGAATTTTCCGGTAACGCTTTAGTAAAATCGACGACATTACGATTAAGATCAACACCATCCTCATCACAACGCCGTTGCCAGGCGTAACCCCAGGGCGTTAGGGCATGAATCATCAATATTGCTGTATTGTTGGGAATCACGAATTTGCCATCGATAAGCAAGCCTAACTGATCGATTTGTATTGCACTACCGGTAAAGCCTTCAATACCGTGTGTTCCGCCTATTAAAACCAAAACTCGCGAGGAGTCTTCTGGACCCAGCCAAACCGTATCGGTAACCAGCACCTCGCCTTGCCTTCCTAAGCCCGCACAAGGATAAGACAATTGTTGGGTATGAACGTTTACTTTTAAAATTTGCGCTAGCCAATGTTGCCGGGCAACGGCATAGCTGCCTGGAAAAATGTTGGTATTGACCGCGGCAAGAGGAAGACAATAAGTCATGAGAGTTACCTAAAAGTATTCTTTAACATCGAATAAATCGATGAAAAAACTTGGCTAAATCACGAGGAAGCTCTGTTTATGATTGATAAATAGATCTCCGTTATTCGACCTTTTTTTATCATCGTATTGACCCAAATCAACAGTCCAATGAAACACATTATTCAGGCAAAAAATAACCTCAAAACCAGCGTCAGAGAAATAAGGCTTTTCGACACAGGACTTCAATTCCAAAATGCTTAATGAACTCAACCAGGCTAACTCTTTTTAAATTGTAATAACCTTGCCCTCATTTTTTAGTACTGTGATAATGGAATTTTTATGATTTTTGCTATTTTTTATGGATCATCAGGAAAATCATTGTACTGTATCTTTCGACACATTAAAGGTCAGAGTGGAAAACACATTCCTCACTAACCACATTTAATCTTGTAAATCGCTGTAAAAGCAAAGCAAATATAAGTATCCACATAGTTTTAATCCCTAAAATTCAGCCCCATTGAGACTTATGGACATTAAAACTGCGTCCTTTGATTTTGCCATTTTTTAAACAGGTGAAAGCCTTGTCAATATTTTCACGCTTAACCGCCACATAGGCATGGGCATCAAATATATCGATTTTACCTACTTCACTGCCTGCAATACCACCAGCACCGGTTAAAGCACCCAAAATATCACCCGGACGTACTTTATTTTTACGCCCGCCGTCTATCCACAAAGTCACCATCGGCGCTTCGAAACGTTGTTCATAGCCCATTTCAAAAGGTGCGACTTCATCCCATTTAACGGAAGTTGCTTGATATTCTTCAATTGCTTTAACCCGATTCAATTCCTGATCAGTGCACAAACTTAAGGCCAAGCCCTTTTTACCAGCTCGCCCTGTTCGTCCAATGCGATGTACGTAAATTTCCGGATCCCAGGGCAAATCATAATTAATCACTGCCTGCATATCTTTAATATCTAGGCCGCGTGCAGCCACATCGGTCGCTACCAATACAGAACAACTCTTATTGGAAAATCGCACTAACACCTGATCCCGCTGCTTTTGCTCCAGATCACCATGAAGTGCCTGAACTGAAAAACCGCATTTCTCAAGCGATCCAGCCACATCCTGGCATTCTTTTTTAGTGTTGCAAAACACCACGGTTGATTCGGGGCGATAATAGGATAAAAGATAACCCAACGCGTTTGTCCTTTTGGATTTTTCTACCTGAAAAAACCGTTGCTCAATATCGCTGTCTTGATGACTGGTTTCAATACTGACGGAAACCGGTTTGAACTGATATTTCTGGCTCATTTCGCGAATCGGATCAGCATAGGTTGCCGAAAAAAGAAGGGTTTGTCGATGAGTCGGTGCATATGAAATGACATCGGATATCGCCTCTTCAAAGCCCATATCCAGCATTCGATCTGCCTCGTCCAACACCAAAACTTTCAGGTTGCTTAAGCGTAAACTGCGTTTGCGCAAATGTTCTTGTAACCGTCCCGGCGTACCGACCACCACATGAACGCCGTGCTCAAGGGAACCCAACTGCGGGCCAAAAGGCACGCCGCCACACAAGGTCAGTACCTTTATATTTTGCGTAAACCGTGCCAATCGCCTGATTTCTTTGCAAACCTGATCAGCAAGCTCGCGTGTTGGACAAACCACCATGGCCTGAACTCTGAAACTGTTAAAATCGAGTTTGGATAAAAGGCCGATTCCAAACGCTGCCGTTTTTCCACTGCCAGTTTTAGCTTGGGCAATGACATCCCTACCCTCAAGAATATGCGGCAAACTTTCTGCCTGTATTGGCGTTAAGTGGGTGTATCCAAGTGATTCAATGTTTTCAAGCAGAGCGGGTTTTAAAGCTAGGGAGGAAAATAGTGCAGTGTTCACAAGGACTCTTTAGTTGACGTGAATGGCGGCGAACTGCCGTAATTCAATGGCTTATGATAACAGATATTAGAATCTTCGGTGGATATGGTTGGCAATCAGCATCATTACTCCCGAAGACACGTTTTTTTTGTTTTCAGGGTGGATTAATCTGCTATTCAATTTTAGACACTTACAAACCCATGCAAACCGCGCTTGGATTTAACGGCTAACCACTCTTTCAATTGTTTTAATTCTTCGGTTTCCTCCAAATCATCGAGACTCTGTTTGTTTTTTAACAATCGAAATGCTGCCGATAAAACCTTATATCGCTCACCGGTAATACCGGCACGTCTTAGACCTAAGGTGTTCAATTTATAATGCCTGGCAGGCCGCCCGCCAATCAGCATAAATGGAATGACGTCCATATTAAGTCCGGTTGTGCCCTGCACTATCGCAAACGAGCCAATTCTACAAAACTGATGAGCAACAACAGCACCACCAATAAATACATTATTGCCAACTTCAACATACCCGCCAATCGCAACATTGTTTGCAAAAATGGTGTTGTTTCCTACTACACAATCATGCGCGACGTGACTGTTATTCATAAAAAAACATCCCGAACCGATATGAGTCTCCGCATTTTCTTTAGAGGAACGATGTGCAGTAAAGCCTTCTCTAAATACATTATTGTCACCACAGATCAACCAGGAAACAGTTTCTGACTTAAAACCGGTATCTTGCGGCAAGCCACCCAGAACTGCATGCGGATGTAAAATATTACCATTGCCCATTTTGACATGACTATGCACCACGGCATGAGCACCGACCTGACAATCAGTTCCCAACACAACACCTGTTTCAATAACAGCAAAAGGCCCAACCGTAATATTGTCTCCCAGAGACACGTCATTCGCTATATAAGCAGTAGGGTGAATATTGTGAGCCATCTTAACTATCCTCTTGGGTGATATTTTGAATGTAATTCTTTAAGCCTTTCGCGGGCAATATGGGTATAAATTTGCGTAGTCGACAAATCGGCATGACCCAACAATAATTGCACAACCCGCAAATCAGCGCCATGATTTAATAAGTGCGTAGCAAAAGCATGCCTTAAGGTATGAGGCGATAGCCCTTTGCTAATCCCGGCTTTTTTGGCATGCCGTTTGATAATATGCCAAAAAGCCTGTCTTGTCATATTGCTTGCTCGATTGGTAACAAATAAATAATCACATTGCCGCTCACCTAAAATTGCCTTTCTGGCTTGGTCCATGTAATTTTCCAACCAACTCATGGCTACTTCGCCGACCGGCACCAAGCGCTCCTTGTTGCCTTTACCGATAATCCTGACTACACCTTGCCGAAAACTAATTTGTTCGAATTTTAAATTAACCAGCTCGGAGACCCTAAGCCCTGTCGCATAAAGCATCTCCAGCATAACTCTGTCCCTGAAACCTAAAGCATGAGTGACTTCAGGCGCTTCCAGCAATAACTCGACGTCTTGTTCAGATAACGAAGCTGGCAAGGGCTGACCGATATGAGGCGCTTCTATCAATGCCGTTGGATCGATTTTTATTATATTTTCACGAATGTAATAACCATAAAATCGACGCAAACTCGACAAGATGCGCGCTGATGACCTGTTGCCAATTCCGTCTTTATAACGACTGGCAAGAAAGCTTGATAGCAACCCACCATCAACTTCCAGAATCGGCATTTCTTTTAGCCATTTGGCAAAAATCCTTAAATCACTGCCGTAAGCTGACAGTGTATTCTCACTCAAGCCTTGTTCCACCCAGACGGCATCTAAAAATTGGTCTATTAAAACAGTTGCTTTCATTTTTTATGGTTAGCTTCAAATTCGAGTAATTTGTGCTTAACTTCCATCAAATCTCCTTTCGTTTGTCCACAATAGCCTCCCATTCCTGAAATCGACACAACACGATGGCAAGGGATAAATAATGCGTATGGATTATCTCTGCAGGCATTGCCTACCGCCCTCGCTGATGAATCTGTTTTTTTTGCCAAAGCAGAATAGGTCATAGTTTCTCCAAACGGTATTTCGCAGAGCATTGACCAAACCTTATTTCTGAATGGGGTACCCTGTTTTAACAGACTTATTTTTATGATTTTATACGGATTCAACCAATACTGATTTAACTCATTGTCAGCCGGTAGATTTACACTGCCACTTGGCAACCAATCTGTTTGAACTATTACGCCATTCTGATTATGCAACATAAGTTGACCGGCAGGCGTCTGAAGACTTTTAAAGTCAATATCTCCCAACACATTTTCTACCCACTGAATATTAAATGGCATAACACAGCACCTGAATCACTTTATTTATTATCGAAAACAAGTCAATCGAACTATTTCCCATAAAAAAAGGCAGCTCAAAAGCTGCCTTTTTTAGACCGTGTAATCCAGCTTAATTAAAGTTTTTCTTTAATACGGGCCGCTTTACCAGTCAAGTCACGCAAGTAATACAGCTTGGCACGACGAACATCGCCACGACGCTTAACATTAATCTCGCTAATTATTGGGCTATGAGTTTGAAAAACACGCTCAACACCTGTACCGTGTGAAATTTTTCTTACTGTAAAAGCCGAATTTAAACCGCGATTACGTTTTGCAATCACAATACCTTCAAAAGCCTGAATTCTTTCACGCTCGCCTTCTTTTACCTTAACTTGTACAACAACTGTATCACCTGGACCAAAGTCAGGAATCTGTTTCAGCTGTTCTGCTTCCAATTCATCAATAATATTGCTCATTACCACACCTTAATTTAAACCAACTCCACAATAAATTCTCTGAGCAATTTTTCCTGCTCTGCACTCAAATTCTTTTTTTTCAATAAATCCGGTCGCCTCTGCCAGGTTCGACCTAAAGCCTGTTTCATTCGCCAGCGCTCTATATCCTTGTGATTACCCCCCATCAAAACTTCAGGGACCAACCGTCCTGCTATTTGTTCCGGCCTAGTATAATGCGGACAATCCAGTAAACCATCGCTATGAGAGTCTTGCTGGGCTGAATCTTCATCACCAAGCACACCGGGTAATAAACGCGTTACCGCATCAATCACCACTAAGGCAGCAAGCTCACCACCACTGATAACATAGTCACCGATAGACCATTCATCGTCACAATCTAGCTCAACAAAACGTTCATCAATGCCTTCATAGCGACCGGCAACCAAAATCAAATGCGATACCTGGCTTGCATCGGCCAATAAAGCCTGTGTTATCGGCTTACCTTGAGGGCTTAAATAAACTACTTTAGCTAAATCAGAACCCGCATTTTTTGCGGCATTTACAGCATCATGTAATGGCTGATATTTCATCAACATTCCAGGACCGCCACCGTAAGGTCGATCATCAACAGTTCTGTGCCTGTCGACCGTATAATCCCTGGGATTCCATGCCGACAAACTAACTATATTACGCTCTATTGCCCTGCCGGTTACACCGTAAGTCGCAGCTGCAACGACCATTTCTGGAAATAATGTTACAACACCAAACTGCATACCAATAATTAAAACTCAGGATCCCAGTCGACAATAATCTTGCCGGCTTCCAAATCAACATTAATAATTGTTTGTCCCTGTAAAAACGGAATAACTCGTTCTCTATCGCCTTGGACAATAAGCACATCATTAGCCCCAGTTTCAAGAAGACCATCAACCAAACCTAAGTTAACATTATCGATAGTCTCAACGCTCAAGCCAATCAGATCAGACCAGTAATATTCACCTTTAAGAGCTTTTGGCAGTTGATTTTTAAGGATATAAACATCCCATCCCATCAGGCTTTCTGCTTGATCCCTGTCATTAATATCGGCCAACTGGGCAACAATTGTCTTACCCTGCAACTGACCATCAACGATAGCAACAACCTTTGTTTCGTCGTTTCTTTTTAGCAGCCAGGGAGAATAAGTTAAAATATTTTCCCTTGGATCAGTAAAGGAAAATACCTTAACCCATCCCTTTATACCAAAAACGCCAGAAATCTTGCCAACGCTTACATGACACTCTGACAACTGATTTTATGCCGCTGCTTTACGTGCGTCTTTAATCAATTTTACTACGCGATCTGAAGGTTGAGCACCATTGGCTTTCCAATAATCAACTCGCTCACAATCTAAACGTAATTTTTCTTCATTACCACGCGCCAAAGGATTAAAAAAACCCAGACGTTCAATATAACGACCGTCACGACCGCTTCTACTATCGGTTACAACAACATGATAGAAAGGACGATTTTTCGCGCCACCTCTAGAAAGACGAATGGTTACCATCTAAGTTCCTCAAAAAAATTTATTCACTGTTAATCCAACTATTTTACTTGATTTTGCCTATAAGTAAAGAACAACACACCAGCTATTACATTCACTTACTATATCAGCAAAATAAGTCATCATTAATGCGACAAAACTACCGCCTCATACCCATGCCGCGAACATTATTTTTTATGCCGCGCATCATATTCGCCATATTACCGGCTTTGAAACGTTTCATCATTTTTTGCATCATCATAAACTGCTTCAAAATACGATTAACATCCGACAACTGCTGGCCACAACCGTCTGCAATCCGCTTTTTCCGACTACCTTTAATCAAATCAGGATAACGTCTTTCCTTCATGGTCATTGAATTAATCACGCCGATCTGCCGCGATAATTCCTTGCTATTAACCTTATCCTTCATTTCTTGGGGAATTTCATTCATGCCCGGCAATTTATCAAGCATCGAGCCCACGCCACCCATATCCTGCATTTGCTGCAATTGCTCACGAAAATCTTCCAAATCAAAAGCCTTGCCTTTTTGCAACTTTTTAACGAGCTTTTCAGCTTTTTCCTTGTCAACTTTTTGCTCAATCTCTTCAATCAATCCAAGCATATCGCCCATACCCAAAATACGGGAAGCGATACGATCAGGATAGAAGGGTTCCAATGCATCAGTCTTTTCACCCATACCGATAAACTTAATCGGCTTACCAGTAATATGACGTATAGATAACGCAGCACCACCACGAGCATCACCATCAGCCTTGGTCAAAATCACCCCGGTCAGCGGCAAGGCGTCGTTAAACGCTTTTGCAGTAATGGCGGCATCCTGCCCAGTCATACTATCAACAACGAACAAAGTTTCAATTGGATTGATTGCCGCATGCAGCGCCTTAATCTCACCCATCATTTCGTCATCGACATGCAGACGACCTGCCGTATCAACAATAATGACATCAAGGAACTTTCTCTTTCCCGCATCTATTGCGTTTCTAGCTATATCTACCGGATTTTGAGTTATATCACTTTCAAAAAAATCCAAAGAAAGTTCGTTTGCCAATACCTGTAACTGCTTAATCGCTGCAGGACGATAAACGTCAGTACTAACCACTCCGACTTTTTTCTTTTGATTTTCTTTAAGCCATCGACCTAATTTTGCTACTGTGGTGGTCTTACCCGCTCCTTGAAGACCCGCCATCAAGATAATCGCCGGGGGAACAGCATTAAGATTAAGTTTTTCGTTGGCATCACCCATCACGGCAACCAACTCGGCCTGAACCAGTTTAATCAGAGATTGCCCCGGACTAAGACTGGACTGAACTTCCTGGCCCAATGCGCCTAACCTGATACGTTCTATAAAGTCCGTAACCACCGACAAAGCAACATCAGCCTCAAGGAGAGCCATACGCACTTCGCGCAAGGTGTCTTTGATGTTGTCCTCAGTCAAGCGCCCCTGACCCTTAATTTTTTTAAGCGTGCTACTTAATCGATCGGTTAAATTATCAAACATATCAGTATCTTTATTAAATCTTCAAGGAAATCACTCACTAACACAAATGCGTTAGGACTATTTAGCCTGATATATTAACATAGCCTTCAAGGCCTTTGCATTAAACAGAAGGGATTTGGAGCCATGAAATCGTAATCTGGCATTTTTAAAGACAATAAGTCCACGCCGATATTTGGCGTTGTCTATTGATCAAAACCAACTTAAACGACTGCAATGAACACCATACTCGCCAATCTTTCAATATGCTCTTACGTGATAAGCACTCTGCTTATGGCTCGCAGTACACAACAAAATAAAAGACCCAGATCCCCACTATATCTAGCATGGATAGCCGTTTTTACACACATCACTTACATCGTCATTGCCTTCGAAAAAAACGACAGCTTTAACTTTAGCTTTATCAGTACCGCGGCTCTCGTATCATTAATTGTCGCGTTGTTATTATTAATTGCAACACTTAATAAACCTGTGGAAAAACTGGGTATCGTAATTTTCCCTATCGCTGCGATCATGCTCGCACTAGAACTTAATCTACCTGAAAAACCACACCTGCTCCACACTCACAACTGGCAAATGAGCACACACATATTAACTTCAATTATCGCCTTTAGCCTTTTGAACATCGCCGCACTCCAAGCGATATTACTTGCCATCCAAGATCAGCAACTTAAAAGCCATCCACCTAAACGCTTTATTCAGTCCTTGCCACCCCTACAAACCATGGAAACCTTACTGTTTGAAATGCTAGGCGCCGGACTTTTTTTTCTATCCATTTCCTTGATTAGTGGCTTTATCTTTATTGAAGACCTATTCGCCCAGCATTTAGTCCATAAAACCGTCTTATCTCTTATAGCCTGGATTATATTTTCCAGCCTATTAATAGGAAGACTCCGTTATGGCTGGCGCGGAAAGACAGCAGTCCGCTGGACTTTATCCGGTTTTTTTCTATTGCTGCTCGCTTACTTTGGCAGCAAACTGGTATTGGAAATTATTTTACATAGATAAAAAGTTTTTTCCGTTATGACCACTCCCAACTAAATTCATTCAACATGCTGGAAACCTCTGAAGACACACTGGATCCCTCAGACTGGAATGCCTTTCGCATGCAAGGCCATAAAATGCTGGACGACATGATCGATTATCTTGAACACCAACGCGATAACCCCGTCTGGCAACCCATGCCAGACGCCATCCGACAAACATTCCAACAACCCCTTGATCTTGACCACACAGACTTGGCAGCTGCGCACAATATCTTTATGGGAAAAGTAATTCCCTACGCCTTAGGCAACGCCCACCCTGGTTTTATGGGCTGGGTACATGGCGGTGGCACTCCGGTCGGAATGCTCGCGGAAATGTTATCTGCCGGTTTGAACGCCAATTTAGGCGGACGGGATCAGGCACCGATTGGGGTTGAACGTCAGGTCGTTCAATGGGTTCGAGACTTGTTTGATTTCCCCGAAACTGCTAGCGGCCTTTTTGTTACAGGAACTTCAATGGCAAACCTGCTTGCCGTGCTAATTGCACGCACAGCAAGACTAGGTGTTAAAGTTCGCCAAAAAGGCATGACTAACAATGACCAACAATTAGTTGCTTACACCTCGACCAGCGCACACATCAGCCTGACCAAAGCCATAGAAATCGCTGGTTTCGGTAGTTCAGCACTACGAAAAATACCCGTCAACCAGCAATTTCAAATAGATATTTCAGCACTTGAATCAACTATATCCGAGGACAAAAAAACCGGACTGACTCCTTTTTTTATTGCCGGCACCGCAGGTAGCGCAGACGTTGGCGCCATAGACAACCTTAAATCTCTTGCCGAACTTTGCCAACGAGAAAAAATCTGGTTTCATGTCGATGGCGCATACGGCGCATTGGGCATGCTGTCTCCTGATATTGCACCTCACCTGCAAGGCATCGAGCAGGCCGACTCAATTGCCTTTGACTTCCATAAATGGGGGCAAGTGCCCTATGATGCTGGATTTATATTGGTGCGCGACAGCCAGTTACAGCTCGACACTTTTTCTTCGCCCGCCGCATACCTAAAACGTGAGACCAGAGGAATGGCCGCCGGCTCTCCTTGGCCATGTGATTTTGGCCCTGATCTTTCGCGCGGTTTCAGGGCGCTAAAAACATGGTTCACCCTAAAAGTTTATGGCGCCGAAAAATTAGGCCAGGTTATTTCAAATACCTGCGCACTGGCCCAGTATCTAAAGCTGCGAATTGAAGCCGAACCAAAACTTGAACTGCTCGCCCCGGTTGCACTCAATATCGTGTGCTTCCGCTATCGCAGCATAGATGCCAATCGGATCAATGCCGAACTGGTCATTGCATTACAGGAATCAGGCATTGCGGCTCCCTCAACAACAACCATCAACGGCCAGCTAGCCATTCGTGCTGCTATCGTCAATCATCGCACTACTTCACGTGATATTGACAACTTGATTGATGCTACGCTCTCGTTCGGTAAAATTGCCGCCCAATCTCAGGTATAAATAATGAACACCTTTAATCATAAGCAACCGCTACTCGGCCTGGCCAAGCTGATGCGAATGGCATATTCCGGCGCAGACCTTGCCCCATTAGGTACGCAATTAATCGAACGCGCCGAGACTGATACCAGCGGCAAGGCGCTGATGGATTTATCCACGGTTTTGCAATTGCGTGGCAATCGGGATCTGGCCTTGACCATGCAGGCCCAGGCTCTAAAAATTCAGCAAATATACACCCAACCAACGGCGACAGAAATGGTTGCTCTTAAGCTATTGGTGATTATGGGAGCAGGCGATTTAATGGCAAACACCCCGGTAGAATTTCTGTTGGAAGACTCGGATGTTGCGCTTGATATTGTCTACGCAACTCCAGAACTTCCCTTGCCTACTGAGCTTCCCAAGCATGATGTACTGTTCGTTGCCATCGCCCAATCCGATCAAAACATGCCGCTATTAAAAGCGATAAATATCGCTCTAAGCGCCTGGCCTTGTCCGATATTAAACAAGCCTGAGCGTATTGCCCTGCTCTCACGTGACGAAGTCTGCAACTTACTATATTCGGCGCCGGGAATCATCATACCCACTACGCTCCGCTTGGCCCGACAGGTTTTGGAACAAGTTGCTGACAAACAACTACAGCTTTCAGATAGCCTTAAGGACGGTAATTTTCCTGTTATTATCCGCCCCGTTGATTCTCATGCCGGAAAAGACCTTGATAAAATCGATGATGCCAATGCGCTGGCTAGCTATCTGCAAGACATGCCCAATAAGGAATTTTATGTTTCCCGTTTTGTGGATTATCGAAGTCCCGACGGCTTGTTCAGAAAATACCGCATCGTTCTGATTGACGGAAAACCTTATGTTTGCCATGTCGGAATCTCAGAACACTGGATGATTCATTACCTGAATGCCGGCATGGCCGAAAGCATGGAAAAACGTGCCGAAGAAGAACGCTTTATGACAGATTTCGATAATGAGTTTGCCTGCAAACACGCCAAAGCCTTTCACACCATCTACGAGCGTGCAGGCCTCGATTACCTCGGTATTGATTGCGGTGAAACCGCTAACGGCGACTTACTGATTTTTGAAATTGATAGTTGCATGATTATTCACGCCATTGATCCAGTCGACATTTTTCCCTACAAACAACCACAAATGAACAAAGTGTTCGGCGCCTTTCGCCAGATGCTACTCAACGTAAAGCAACCGGACAACCATTAATTACAGTGAAACATAATTCATCATACAGCCTGCCCTCCACGGAGGAACTTCTAATTACCGGAGGTGACGAGCGTATCGCGCTCAATACATCTACCGGATTAAACAAATATGGCTGCCAACCGTTTCCTGATCCAGAGCTACTGGCTTTTAGTTCGTCTACTGCATCCGTTATTTCCGCTCAAGGTTATGCCGCTGCGAGTCAACTGCACACCGAATTACTAATGGCAATTGACGCAGAGCCATACGAAGCCGTCTATAACCGAAAAATGAAAGAGATTCGTTTGGAATGGCTGCAACTTTGCGAGCTATCTGACCTTCCCGAATTAGAACTGATCTTTTCTCCGTCGGGCACCGAAACACACGCCCTTGTCGCTCAGTACGCAGGTCGTAAATCATTGAAACCGACACTGATCATCATGGTTGAAGCCAATGAAACCGGGAGTGGCGTGATTTCGGCTTTAAACGAACACACCAGCAACGGAAAAAATAACGTAGAAATAGCACAAATCGCTATTCGCCTGGAAGATGGAACTCCCAGATTATTAACAGATATTGATACTGAAGTAGAGATGCTGGTTGCTAAAGCGGTTGCAGCAGAGCGGCGCGTCCTGCTGATTCTGGTTGACCAGTCCAAAACCGGATTAATTGCGCCAAGCCCGGCCTGCGTCATAGCCCTACATAATCAGTATACGGACGTCGTTGAAGTACTGATTGATGCATGCCAGTTCCGCATCGGACTGCCGACCTTACGTGCTTATCTTGATCAAGAATTTATGGTTGCACTGACCGGTTCAAAATTCCTGACAGCTCCGTCTTTCTCGGCTGTATTACTACTTCCAGGTAGCGTAGCATCACGGTTTCAAAAAAACGCTGACTTAAAGGACCAGCCTTACAATTTCGGCCTATTATTGCGTATTGCAGTAGCACTGGAAGAATTACGAAGATTCCGCGCTGTGCCGGAAGTAGTCTTGATAAGGTTTATGCAGGATTTTGCAAAGGCAATCAAGCAACGCCTAAGCTCAGACCCTTATTTCGAAGCCTTGCCTGTGCTCGAACTAGACCGTCAACCCTTAACAACTGCAACCAACTGGGATCATCTCCAGACCATCTTCCCTTTTTTGCTCTTTAATCCCCAAACAGACAAACGAACGCCTTTAAGCCGCGAACAAACTGGAATTGTTTATCAACAACTTATGACTACACTAAAGACCGCCAGACCTGACCCATTCAAAACAGATATTGCCTCAACGCGCTGCCAATTTGGACAGCCAGTCGCTTGTGGAATCAGGAACGACATACCAGTCAGTGCCTTACGTTTATGTCTCAGTTCAAGACTGATTGCCGAAGCATCGACGGGGGCTGATAAAAGTCTCGTATTAATTAAACAGGCCCTGAAAGCGCTGGATAAAACAACATTGTTAATTCAACAATCAGAATAACCAAAACTGACTGATGGAACAGTCAGAGAATAGGGATTAAAGGATATTGGCCTACTACCACTAATAAAATCAATCCCTATTAATAACATTCTTAACAATTAGTATCCAGATTGTTATCGCCTATCCGTGGCCAGGCAGTCAATACCGCCTTAACAACAGTAGCCAGTGGAATAGCCAGAAATACCCCCCAAAAACCCCACAAACCTCCAAAAAACAATATCGCAACAATTATGGCGATGGCATGTAAATTAACAGCTTCTGAAAATAATATCGGCACCAATACCACGCCATCTAAAGCCTGAATAATTGAATAGGCGATGACAACGTACATAAACTCATCATCACCAAATCCCCATTGAAAATAAGCCACAGCCAACACAGGAAAAGTAACCAGTGTCGCCCCCACATAAGGAATAATAACCGACAACCCCATACAAACAGCTAGCAGCATCGAGTAATTCAAACCCATTGCGGCATATGTTACATAACTGACAGCCCATAAAATAAAAACTTCTGAAAACTTGCCACGCACATAATTACCAATCTGCATATCGACCTCTTCCCACACCCGCACTGTCAAATGTCGGTCTCTGGGCATAAACTGTAAAAACCAGGTCACCAGCAATTGCTTGTCTTTCAATAGAAAAAAAACCATCATCGGAACCAGAAACAAATAAATCATCACACTGACCAAGCCCACTACCGAGGCGGCTGAGATGGATAAAACATTCTGTCCATAGGTTAATAATTCACGCTGAACGGCAAACATCATTTGCTGAATTTTACTTTCCGAAATCCATTTAGGATATATTTCGGGTAACCGCATGATTCCAGTTTGGGCTCTACTAATTATTTCAGGAATATGCTGGACAAGTTCGACAGCCTGCTGGGAAACCATCGGCATCAAATAAAACAGGAGAAAACCCAGGCAGGCCATAAATACAGAAAAGACCAGATATACAGCTGGCAGGCGCGGCATCTTCAGGATTTCAGCCTTAGTTATCAATCCTTCCAGCAAAAAGGCCAGTACAATAGAGACAAAAACAGGCATTAACAAATCGGAAAGAGAATAAATAAGCACAAAACTGACAACCAGAATAATGGCCAGTGCAACTGCTTGAGAATTGGGTAAGAAATCCTTAAAGAAATCTCTTATAAAACCAGAATTTACAATTCGAACTTGAGTAGACATTGATAGCGGAAGTTTTTTATTATTATTTTCTCTATTCTACATCCAATAAAATGTTTGAACGAATAAATACACCCTTATCATACTTGGCGAAAAGCCAATAAAACACACTTAAGACAAGCCTCATACCTTACCCATAAAGCCTGAAACATCATTCAGTAAAAGATTAGGCAATTGAAAATACAATATCTAATGAGTTTTCTTTCTTACCAATCAGTTCATTTTTTTCTGCAAATCTTCTCGTTGAACTTGCTGTATATAATGCTGTATAGCCTCTTCAGCCTTGCTCGATATATTGTTAAATTTACAACCAATTTTCTGAATTTTTTCAATTTTATCAGGATTGACAATGCACTTATTACAAATCTCAAACGAAGTTGAAATTTCCCCTATGCCAGGAAGAGTAATGTTACAGCGATCAAATATTCTGCCGGGTTCCAAAAAATCAGAAATTTCTTTTGAAGCATTAAGCATAGCAAAACCGGTAAGACTAATATCGTAAATTTTAAGCTTAATAACTTTGTTATCTTTAGCATTCAATTGACAGTAACTGGGCTTTAACAGTGTAGATTTGACGCGGTAATAACCTCTACGTTGCCCCCAATAAAACGCTTTCGGAATAGACATAACGAATGCCGAATCACCTTCATGGGCAATTTTTTTAAGCGCTGTGCCTGTAAATGAAACTTTTATACCTTCAAACTCCGTTTTGAAAGTCACCTCACATGAATTAAGCACATGTTGATTTAAATATTCCTTAGGTCCACATTCTAATACGACCGTATTATTGCTTTCGTTTATCCCAAGCAAAGTTGTGATGTACGAATGCCTGCCCATGCCAAAGCTTGCACTGATAAGGCATTTTTCTTTCAACAACAAGGCCAAATGGTTCGCTATTTGTCTTGTATTCTGAATTGAAAATAAAGATATATCGTTCATAATCAGTTCTAATATATTTTTGATTTATAGTTGTTTCCAGTCTGGACATATTTTTAATTTTGAAATCGGCAGCTTCCCAACTTGAGAACAACCAAAAACATCTTTTAATTTACAAGCAGCAAAAACGTTTTTTACC